>DASQVB010000249.1:0-4987 GCA_035640975.1 Pseudonocardiaceae bacterium | reverse complement strand
CGCGGGCACCGGCGGTGCAAGACCGGCGACGACGCCGAGCGCACTCAGCACATCGTCGGATCGAACCGCAGGGTTAACCTGCCGTACGACCGCTAGAAGTATCCCACACCGGACGAGCTGATCGGGCGCAGGCGCCAGCGTGGGGAAATCCTCGATGTCCAGCGAGACGATCGCCGCCCGCGCGTCCAGCGAGCGCAAGCCATCCTTGGTGACCCGTTGGACCTGCAGTTCTGATGCAGCGAGCAGCGCCTGGGTGGCGTGGCACAGCTGCTCAATGCCCCACTGGCGGACCTCGATGCGCCATCTGCTCGCCTCGATTCGCTCGGCGAGTCCGCCGGGGCCAGCCAGGACTGCCTCGAGCACGGCAAGCCCCTCCGGCAGAGCCGCATCCAGCTCGCCGCGGACCATCTCCGGATCGACGTGTTCAACGAGCTGGATCTCGACGTATTCCGCCTCGCTGGCCGCGCCGGTGGGCGCCGCACCCACCCAGGAGATTTTTGGATGCGGGTTGTAGCCCTGCGAGTAAGCCATCGGGAGACCGGCTCGCCGCAGCGCCCGCTCGAAGGCTCTGGCGACGTCGCGATGTGAGGTGAATCGCAGTTTTCCACGCTTGGCATAGCGCAGCCGCACCTTGCAGGCCGGGGCGGCAGAGGGATTGTGGCGCATCGAAGCCTCTCGTGAGTGCGTAACGGTTGTTCTAGCACGCCCAGCAACTCACACCGGGCCACTTATGACCCACTTGTCACTCCCGGCGCCGCTCACTACGGTCACGGCGTCAGTCCACCTGCCAACCTGGAGGCTGTGGGTGTTGCTTCGTCTGCTGCGGATCGCCGCAGTCGCCGGAGCCGTGCTCGTCGTGCCCGGATCGCCGTCCCCCGAAGTCTCCTACGCCGCACCCGCGCTACCGGCCCCGCCGCCGGACTGCGCCTCGACCGGCCCGCTGCTGCGCTACGTCACGCTGTTCGACGCCGAGACTCCCGTGCAGCGAGCCGCACGGGAGATCCGGACCGCCTGCGGAACCAGCATCGCCTACTACCCGCAGATCGGGGTCGCGGTCGCCATCTCCGCAGAGCCGAGGTTCGCCGCTCGGTTCGGTGCCGACCGCGCCTACAGTGCGCAGGCCGAGGCGCTGTCCGCACCGCAGCAGCCGGCCGAGCTGACCAGTCCCCAAGCCAACGACATAGCCGTACTGCGCACCGCCGATCAGCTCCCCGCAGCGGCGCAGGCACTGGGCATCAACCGTTCAGCTGAGCAGTGGGACATGGAGCTGATCCAGGCTCCGCAGGCTAGGACGATCAACCAGGGTAACCCCGAGGTGCTGGTCGGGGTCCTGGATTCCGGCATCGACCCGACCCACCCGGACCTGGCCACCGCGGTGGACCCGGCCCGATCGGCGGGTTGCCTGTCCGGTAAACCCGACCAGGCACCCAGGGCGTGGAGCCCGAGCAACTCGGTACACGGCACCCACGTGGCCGGGACCATCGCGGCGGCCGATGATGGGCGCGGTGTCACCGGCGTGGCGCCCGGGGTCCGGCTGGCCTCGGTGAAGGTCGTGGACGACGACGGATTCATCTATCCCGAGTACGCCGTCTGTGGCTTCATGTGGGCCGCGCAGCAGCAGATGCGCGTGGCCAACAGCAGCTTCTTCCTCGATCCCTGGCTGCTGACGTGCTCCAATGTGCCAGGTCAGGCCGTGGCTCACGAGGCGGTCCGGCGTGCGGTTCAGTACGCAACGGCTCAAGGAGTATTCAGCGTCGCTGCCGCCGGTAATGACGGGCTGGACCTGGCCGATCCGCGCCAAGACGTGCGCAGCCCGGACAACGCGCCGGACCCGCAGCCCCGCGCCGTGGACCAGCACTGCGACGTGCTGCCCGCGGAGCTGCCCGGTGTGATCGCGGTGTCGGCCATCGGCGCCCAGCGAGTCAAATCGGAATACAGCTCCTACGGGTCAGGCGTGATAGAGGTCACCGCCCCGGGCGGGGATTTCGCGCAGCAGCCGGACGTGTCACCCAGCGGGTGTGTGCTGTCCACCGTCCCCGGCGGGTACGACTACGCGTGCGGCACCTCCATGGCCGCGCCACACGCCTCCGGGGTGGCCGCACTGCTCGCCTCGGCCCATCCCCCAGCCCGCCCCGAGGAGCTGGCCACCCTGCTGCGCCGGCAGGCCGAACCGCTGCCGTGTCCTACCTATGACGAAGCCGCGCGCGCGGACCACGACATCCCCTGCGCGAGCAACCGGTTTTACGGTCATGGGCTGGTGAACGCGCTGACGGCAGTGAGCGCGCAGCCGGGGTCAGGGCCCGACCGGACTGATCGGTAGCAGCTGCCGGCCACCGGGTCCGACCTGGATGTCGGTACCCATCGACGGGCAAACTCCACAGTCGAAGCACGGGGTCCACCGACAGTCGTCCTGCTCGCGACCGGCCAGCGCGTCCTGCCAGTCGTCCCAGAGCCACTCTTTGTCCAGCCCGGAGTCCAGGTGGTCCCAGGGCAGCACCTCGTCATGTCCGCGTTCGCGGCTGGTGAACCACTCCAGCGACACGCCCAGCGGGGTGAGCTCCTCGGTGCATGCGGTGACCCACCGGTCGTAGCTGAAGTGCTCGCTCCAGCCGTCGAACCGGCCGCCGTCACGCCAGACTCGTTCGATCACCCGGCCGACCCGCCGGTCCCCGCGGGACAGCAGGCCCTCGATCAGCGCGGGCTTGCCATCGTGATAGCGCATACCGACATTGCGGCCGATCTTACGATCGCTATTGATCTCAGCGCGGAGTTTCCGCAGCCGGTCGTCGATGACGTCGGGGCGCTCCTGAGCAACCCATTGGAATGGGGTGTGCGGCTTGGGCACAAAGGCACCGATCGAGATCGTGCACCGGATGTCCTTACTCCCGCTGGCTTCCCGGCCGGCTCGGATCACGTTGTGCGCCATCTGGGCGATCTGCACCACGTCGTCGTCGGTCTCGGTGGGCAGGCCGCACATGAAGTACAGCTTCACCTGCCGCCAGCCCGCACCGAAGGCGGTCGAGACGGTGCGAATGAGATCTTCTTCGGACACCATCTTGTTGATCACCCGACGGATCCGTTCGGAGCCGCCCTCGGGGGCAAAGGTCAGGCCGGAGCGGCGGCCGTTGCGGGAAATCTCGTTGGCCAGGTCGATGTTGAACGCGTCCACCCGGGTCGACGGCAGGCTCAGGCTGGTTCCGGTGCCTTCGTAACGGTCGGCCAAGCCCTTGGTGATCTCGCCGATCTCGGAGTGGTCCGCGCTGGACAGCGACAGCAGCCCGACCTCGCTGAACCCGCTGGCTTTGAGGCCGCGCTCGACCATCTCGTTGACGCCGTCGACAGACCGTTCCCGCACCGGGCGAGTGATCATTCCGGCTTGGCAGAATCGGCAGCCCCGAGTGCAGCCACGGAAGATCTCCACGCTCATCCGTTCGTGCACGCTCTCCGCGATCGGTACCAGCGGCTGCTTGGGGTAGGGCCATTCGTCGAGATCCATCGTGGTGCGTTTGGCAACTCGCTGAGGAGCGCGTCCCTTGCTGTCGACGTGTCCGATCCGACCGTCGGCAAGGTAGCCGACGTCATAGCAGCCCGGCAGGTAGACGCCGTCGGTCTCGGCCAGCCGACCCAACAGCTCCTGGCGGCCTCCTGGGCGACCTTGTGCTTTCCAGTCCCGGACAACTGACGTGATCTCGAGAACGGCCTCCTCGCCGTCGCCCAGGACCGCGGCATCGATGAAGTCGGCGATCGGCTCCGGGTTGAATGCCGCGTGGCCGCCGGCGATGACGACGGGATGCTCGTCGGTGCGCTCGTAGGCGTGTAAGGGAGTTCCGGCCAGGTCCAGCGCGGTGAGCAGGTTCGTGTAGCCGAGCTCGGTGGCGAAGGAGACTCCGAGCACGTCGAAAGCGCCAACCGGCCGGTGCGACTCCACGGTGAACTGGGGAACCCCGTGCTCACGCATCAACGCTTCTAGGTCGGGCCAGACGGCGTAGGTCCGCTCGGCGAGGACGTCGGCCTGCTCGTTGAGCACCTCGTAGAGGATCATGATTCCCTGGTTGGGCAGGCCGACCTCGTAGGCGTCCGGGTACATCAAGGCCCAGCGCACCGTGGTGGTGTCCCAGTCCTTCACCGTGGCGTTGAGCTCGCCTCCCACGTATTGCACCGGCTTGGAGATCCGGGGCAGCAGCAACTCCAGCTGCTCGAACACCGACGTGACTGCCATAGCGGCTAGGCTAGTTGGCCGCCCTTCAAGGATTACCAACCCGGGCTCATTGGGCCGCTAACCGCTACCAACCTCCGCGTTTGGAGGTTCAAGCCGCTCGTGAACGGAGGGTGCGGTGCACTCGCTCGGCCACCCCGTCAGGATCACGCATCACGTCCCACCAGGTGAAGCGGAGCACGGCCCAGCCAAGCTCAGGGAGGTTGTTCTGCCGCCAACGGTCGCGGAACACCGCCTCGGGCAGGCCGTGCGAATCTGCGCCGTCGAACTCCAGAGCAACCTTCTCGCGCAGGTAGGCGCCGTCAAGCCGAGCAACCAGCGTGCCGTCCGGAGCCCATAGCTGGTACTGCGGGATGGGCAGGGGTACCCCGCGATCGTACAACACCAGGCGTCCCGCTGTCTCAAGGATCGACTCCGCCACCCCGTCGGCCTCATCCAACCGCTCGCGCGCCATCACGCAGCCGGTGCCACCGCGCCACCGCTTGATGACGGCGATAATGTCCGCCTTGGCGCAGAGCCGTCGCCGCAAAGCGTCGTCGAACGCCCATACCGCGGGAAGTCGATCCAGACTCGTTGCCAAGTCAGCGAGCGTGCGAGCAATGGACGTCACCGGCACGCCGTCGCGTCTCTCGACCTCACCGCAGCCAATTGATCGGGTATGGAAGTACAGGTCACGGCGGTTTCGGCGACGCAGCTTTCGGATGACCGTCACATGCTGCACGTGGTCGTCCTCGGGTACCGCGATCCGGTGCACCCGCGCTGCAGTTGCAT
>DASQVB010000248.1:0-21103 GCA_035640975.1 Pseudonocardiaceae bacterium | reverse complement strand
GCCGACGGGCAACACCGTAGGCACGATCATCGGGCGGCGCCGGTAAGTGTCGGCAACCCACCGGCCCACCACCCGCCGCACCGCCTGGGCAATCCGGTGGGTGTCGGTGATTCCCTCGGCTTCGGTGCGGGCCAGCTCCATCTCCACCAGTTGCACGACGTCGTCGAGGGCCTTGGGATCATCGGAGAATCCGCGGCCCGAGATCGTGGGTGGAGCCACCGCCCGGCCGGTGGCCGACGCCACCATCACGGTGATCGCGATGAATCCACCTTCGCCGAGGACCAGCCGGTCGGACAACGTGGACTCCCCCACGTCACCAACCGAGAGCCCGTCCACATAGACCTGCCCCACCTCGACCCGACCGGTGATCTCCGCGCGGCCGTCCACCAGATCCACGACCACGCCGTCCTCGGCGATCACCACCCGCTCCGGTGGCACCCCGGTACGGACCGCCAGCGCGGCGTTGGCCCGCAGATGCCGCCACTCGCCGTGCACCGGCATGACGTTGGAGGGCCGGATCGCGTTGTAGAGGAACAGCAACTCCCCGGCCGGTGCGTGCCCGGACACGTGCACTTTCGCCGTGCCCTGGTGCACCACCGCGGCGCCCAGCCGGGTCAGCCCGTTGACTACCCGGAACACCGCCGTCTCGTTGCCTGGGATCAGCGAACTGGCCAGCACAACGGTGTCCCCGGAGCGGATCCGGATCTGCCGGTGCTCGCCACGAGCCATCCGGGACAGCGCCGACAGCGGCTCACCCTGCGAGCCGGTGGAGACGAACAACACCCGCTGTTCGGGCATCGCCAGCGCCTCGTCGAGATCCACCAGCAGACCCGGCGGAACCTGCAGCAGCCCGAGATCGACCGCGACGCCCATGTTGCGCACCATCGACCTGCCCACCAGCGCCACCTTGCGTCCATGCCCGGCGGCGACATCCAGCACCTGCTGCACCCGGTGCACATGGCTGGCGAAACAGGCCACGATGACGCGCTGGGTGGCCTTCCCGATCACCGAGTCCAGCACTGGACCGATATCACGCTCCGGGGTGACGAATCCCGGCACCTCGGCGTTGGTGGAGTCGATCAGTAACAGATCCACACCCTCGTCACCGAGCCGGGAGAACCCGGCGAGATCGGTCAGCCGCCCATCCAGTGGGAGCTGGTCGAGCTTGACGTCGCCGGTGTGCAGCACCAGGCCGGCCGGGGTGCGGATGGCGACCGCAAGCGCGTCGGGAATGGAGTGGTTCACCGCGAAGAACTCGCAGTCGAACGGCCCGCAGCGGTGCCGGGCACCCTCGGTGACCTGAATCAGCTGCGGCTTCTGGTGATGCTCCCGGCACTTCTCGGCGACCAGCGCAAGGGTGAACTCGGATCCCACCACCGGCAGGTCGGGACGTAATCGCAGCAGGAACGGCACGGCGCCGATGTGGTCTTCGTGCCCATGGGTGAGCACCAGCGCCTCGATGTCGTCCAACCGGGGCTCGATCGCCCGGAAGTCGGGCAGGATCAGGTCAACTCCGGGCGCGTCGTCCTCGGGGAACAACACCCCGCAGTCCACCACGAGCAACCGGTCGGCGTGCTCGAAGACGGTCATGTTGCGGCCGATCTCCCCGATGCCTCCGAGGGCGACCGTGCGCAAGCCGCCGTCGGCCAGCGGCGGTGGGGCGGTCCTGGGGACGCCGGGTACGGGAAGCGGGGTGCCGGTGGGGACGGCAGTCACGCGAGGACTCCTATCTTGACCAGTGCGGTGGCGATCGCGGTCACCTGGTCGGGCTCGGCAGCGACTTGCGGTAGTCGGGGATCACCGACGTCGAACCCGGTGAGGCGCAGTGCCGCCTTGCTGAAGGCCACCCCACCGGCCATACAGAAGGTCCGAATCAGTGCGAGGGTGCAGGTGTGCAGGTTCCGCGCGGTGCGCACCTCACCGGCTTCGAATGCGGTGATCATGGCCCGCAACCGGTCGGCCACCACGTTGCCGATCACGCTGACGAACCCCACCGCACCCACTGACAGCCACGGCAAGTTGAGCACGTCGTCCCCGCAATAGTAGGCCAGGTCGGTGCTGGCGATCACCTCGGCACCACAGCCGAAATCTCCTTTGGCGTCCTTGACCGCGACGATCCGGGGGTGCGCAGCGAGCTGATAGAGGGTCTCGATGGCGATCGGCACGTGCGAGCGTGAGGGGATGTCATAGAGCATCACTGGCAGTTCAGTGGCATCGGCGACTGCGGTGAAATGCGCGGCCAACCCGGTCTGCGGCGGTCGCGAGTAGTACGGGGTCACCACCAGTAGGCCGTGCGCGCCGGCCTGCGCAGCCTGCCGGGCCTGCTGCACGCTGTGCGCGGTGTCGAAAGTTCCGGCGCCGGCCACCACGACCGCTCGGTCGCCCACCGCCTGCACCACCGCCCGCACCAGATCCGCCTTCTCAGCGTCAGTGGTGGTTGGCGACTCACCTGTGGTGCCGTTGACGACCAGCCCGTCGCAGCCCTGCTCCACCAACTGGTGGGCGAGCTTCTGAGCGGTATCGAGATCCAACTGTCCCTGGGCCGTGAAAGGGGTGACCATAGCGGTGAGCACCCGACCGAAGGGCCGCCCGGACGTCGAAGTCGGCGCAGTACTCATGTGCGCAGACGCTACCGGTCGGCGCCACAACCCTCGTTCGCCGAGGTGGGTGGCTTCACTACAACCCTCGCTGGCTGCTCTGCAAAGCGGCTACGGCCACTTGATCACCCTCGATCTCGACGATCGCCTGATCGCGCCCAAAGGCGTGCAACGTCAGCTCCTCGGGGCAGCCAACCACGGTGACCGTGCGTTCACCGCGCCGGGCGGTGCGCTCGAATCCGTCCGGCAGGCGCAACACCACGCCGACCGGCGAGTTCCGATACAGCACCCGGGCCGACCGGAGCAGACCCCAGAGCACTCCGGCGCGGCGCGAGTCGGCCGATCGCGGCTTCCATCCCGTTCGGGCTCGCCGTACGTCCTCGTGATGGACGAAGAACTCCATGGTGTTGCCCATGTCACCTACTTTGGGCAGGCGCCACGGCGACCACCACGGCGGCCCGCTTCGGATCTGATCAACCAGCTCCGTCCAGGGCCGTTGCGCGATGCTTGACTGCACCCGATCGGTGTAGCGGGCCAGCGGTGGCAGCAGGATGCCGCCGGCGACGTCCAGTCGACTCTCCCGAACCACCAGATGTGCTGCCAGGTCGCGAGTCGTCCACCCCTCGCACAGTGTCGGGGCGTCCGGACCCACCTGCTCCATCAGATCGCACAAGGCGCGCCGCTCGTCGGCGGCGACGGTGCTGCCCCCCATGGTCACGTCATCCTTCCGGTCGAGCCCAGCTGAGATGAGTTCACTCTGCAGCAATACCCGCTGCGCACGCTCCATGCCGTGCGGTAAGTCGTTCCAGTCCGGATGTCCACCGGAGATGCTCCGGTAGAGGTCCACCAACCCCTCCATCGCCTCGGGCAGTTCCACGATCCGCACCCGAGCCACTGACTTGGATCCAGCGTCCGTAGAAACCGTCAGGCCGCACGCAGAGCCACGCGCGGAAGTCTCGACGCAAGTTGCGGGCCTTGCAGGCGGTCTGCCGGATACTCACGAGCACTCGCGCCCGACCATCAACCGCCCGCCACCAAGGGAGACATCTATGGCGTGCCCTCACGGCGCAGGGTGGCCAGCACCGCGTGGTGTTGCTCGGAGATGATGCCTCGTGCGTGGTCGAAATCCATGAGTGCACGCTACGCGGTCGCCGGTCAGTCAGCCCTCCGCCACGAACGGACTGGAGGCTATCTCCGTTCCATCCGGCAGGGCGGAGATCTCGAAGTCACTGAACACGTTGGGGGCCGCCTTGTGCAGCTGGCGCAGGCACTCCACCGCCAGCGCGCGGATCTCCACATCGGCGTGCTCGGTGGCACGCATCGCGATGAAGTGCCGCCAGGCTCGGTAATTGCCGGTAACCACGATGCGAGCCTCGGTGGCGTTGGGCAGCACCGAGCGAGCCGCCTGGCGGGCTTGCTTACGGCGTTGGGTGGCGTTCGACTCGCCGGCGAAGTGCTCTTCCAACCCGGCCAGCAGGTCGTTGTAGGCCTGCTGGCTAGTCCGGACCGCAGCGTGGAACCGCTCGTGCAGCTCCGGATCGTCGGCGATAACCTGCGGTTCGACCATGGCAGCGTCGCGCTCGGGAAAATAGCGCTGGGACAGCTGCGAGTAGGACAAATGCCGGTGCCGGATCAGTTCGTGGGTCAGCGATCGGGACACTCCGGTGATGTAGAAGCTGACCGTGCCGTGCTCGAGCACCGAGAGGTGGCCGACCTCCAGGATGTGCCGCAGGTAGCCGGCATTCGTGGCGGTCGCCGGATTGGGCTTGCGCCAAGACTGGTAGCAGGCCCGACCGGCGAACTCGGCGAGTGCCTGGCCGCCGTCGGCGTCGGTGGACCACGGTACATCGGCCGGCGGGAAGAACTCGGTCTTGCTCACCAGCTGAACTCGCAAACTCACGGTGCTCCCGGTTGCGGCTGGGTCAACTCCGTCAGGCTGGCTCACGGCGTACCACTCCTCTCACAGGCCCAGCTCCGAGCGCTGGAAGCCTACTGCGTCATGTGTGACGCCTTGACTGGCGTCACACATGACGCCATAGTTGACGTCATGGATTTGACACCTTACCTTCGTCAACTGCGTGAGGACCTCACCGCCGCGGCGTCGGCAGGTGACGAGCAGACCCGGCGCACTGCAGCCGTACTGGGCGTTGCATTGGAGCCCGCCGCTCGGCTGGCAATCATGAATGCGATGTCCGATCTCGCCGCGGAGGTCACCGCAGCGCTGGAGGACCGGGTGGTCGAGGTTCGACTCGACGGCCGAGACGTGCGGATCGCGGTCAGTTCGCCGTCCGAGGAAACACATGTCGGGCCACGAACGGATGGCCCGCCACCACTTCATGAAGCCGACCCAGGGCACTCCAGCCCAGGGCACTCCAGCCCAGGGCACTTCAGCCCAGCGCACTTCGGCGACGCTGGCGGCGACATCAGGCGGATGACCCTGAGGTTGATTGACCAGGTCAAGGACCAAGCTGAGCGCGCCGCCGCCGAGCAGGGAGTGTCACTCAACACGTGGGTGTCCCAGGCGGTCGCAGGCGCGCTGCACGGTGAGCCGTGGAACGAGTCCCGCAGGACCCGAGACGACCGTCGCGCTCGCAATCGGGTCCAGGGCTGGGTCCAGGGCTGAGCAACCTCGGCAAGGTGAGGAGGAATCGTGGAGCACGGCGACGCCAACGCGCCGGTAGTTCGGAAGGTGGAGTTCGAGTGTGCGGGACCGATCGACGCCTCTATCGATCTCGACAGCGGACGGTTGGACATCCAGCTTGAGGACAGTGCAAGTGCAGTGGTGACCGTGCAGGTCCGCGCCGATCCAGCGCTGCAGCCAACGTGGACGGCCGGGATCGCCGGTCTGCTGAGCTGGCTGGGTGAGCAAGCCGGGGGGAGCCCACCGGGCGAGCTGGCTGCCGAGGCCGTCCGCCACACGGTGATCGACTTCACCGGCCAGCGGCTCACCGTGCGCAGCCCGCGAGATTTCCCGCTGCGCGCCGTGCCGCTGACCATCCATATCAGTGCCCCACCGGGCTCGTCGATCACCGCCCGCAGCGGCTCGGCGGACATTACGGTCGATGGCGTGGCGGATCGGCTCGACGCCTCCACCGGCTCGGGACAGGTTCGCGCGCAACGATGCACCGGCGCGACCGACGTCCGGACCGGCTCGGGCGATGTGCGGCTGGGGTCGGTGCTGGGCAGACTGCAGGTGCGGACCGGCTCCGGAGAGGTTGAGGTGATCTCGATAGAGACCACCGCAGACGCTCGAAGTGGCGCTGGCACCGTGCAGACCGGTTCCGGTGACGTTCGGCTGGGCGCCGTCACACATGACATGAGCGCTCGCACAGGCAGCGGCGATCTCACGGTGGTCGATGCCTCAGCCGGTGGCCTGGAACTCACCACCGGTTCGGGCCAGCTGCGGGTGGGTATCCACCCCGGCGTCCGGGCCAAGCTGGACGTCAGCTCCGGCTCCGGCCACGCGCGCAGCGACCTGCCGGTCGGTGGTCCACCCGCCGAGGGCGACGTCCCACTGCGGGTGCGAGCCCGGACCGGATCGGGCGATGCGTTGGTCACAGCAGCACCTTCCTGACCGTGCCGGCAGGCCTGATCGCGGTGCAGAGGGCTGCGGCCAGGTCACCCCGCTGCCCGATCGTGATCCCGTCCAGCTCCAGCCACTGGGCCATCTCGCGCAGTGCCCGGGCGAGCTCGGTGACCACCCGAGCGCTGTCAGCTGTTCCGGGCTCGGCGAAGGCACCCGGCACCCGCAGCACACCAGCCGCACGGTCGGCCTTGAGATCGACCCGTGCTACCAGCTCGCCATCGAGCAGGAACGGGAATACGTAATAGCCGTGACTGCGCCGGTGCTCCGGAACGTAGATCTCGATGCGGTACCGGAACCCGAAGAGCCGCTCTGTGCGCGCCCGGTCCCAGATCAGCGGATCGAACGGGCACAGCAGCGCGGCGCCGGTGACCCGCCAGGATCTGCGGGCATCGCGGTGGCGGTAGGCCGGAGCCCGCCAGCCTCGGACCACCACCGGTTCCAACTCACCGGCCTCCACCAGCTCAGCGACCGCTTGCCGGCTGCGCTCGGGCCGCAACCGGTAGTAATCCCGCAGGTCGGTCTCGGTGGCCACGCCTAACGCGGCGCCGGCCCGGGAAACCAGCTCTCGGGCACCTTCCTCGGCGCCGACCCGGCGGCCGAGTACCTCGAGGGGCAGCACCCGTTCAGGCAGGTCGTAGAGCCGCTCGAATCCCCGCCGGGTGCCGGTGGTGAGCTCACCGATACCGAATAGCCACTCGCAGATCCGTTTGGTGTCCGTCCGGTTCCACCACGAACCCCGCGCCGGGCCAACGCCGCCACCCAACTCCCGCTCGAGGGTTCCCGCACTGATCGGGCCCCGCTCCTGCACGGCCTTGAGGACGGCTGAGACCAGCTCGGGAGCTCGGGCGGCCAGCCTCCCGTACCCTTGCCACCAGCCGGGCTTCTTGGCTCCCGAGTGCAGCAGCGGCCAGTCCGGCACCGGGATCAGGCTCGCCTCGTGAGCCCAGTACTCCACCAATAGGCGAGGACGGCGGGCAGTGGACGCCCAGGCGGCATCATCGAGCAGTGCCTTGGGGTAGGGGCCCAGCCGGCTGAACACCGGCAGGTAATGGGCCCGCGCCAGCACGTTCACCGAGTCCAGCTGCAATAACCGGATCCGGCCCAACACCCGCAGCAGATGCCGCCGGGTCACCGGCCCAGTGGGACGGGGGTCGGCGAAACCCTGCGCGGTTAGCGCGATGCGCCGCGCTGCCGTAAGTCCGATCGTCTGCACGGTGATCGATGCTGCCATCGGGCACTGACAATCTGCGGTTGGCCGGTGTCGATACCGTGGTGGCATGGCCCTAGCGCGGGTGCGTGCCGCGACCCCTGCGGATGCTTGCGCGCTCGCCGCTGTCCATCGCGTGACCTGGCGGACCGCCTACGCCGAGCTGTTACCGGCCGAGGTTCTCGACGGACTGGATGCGCCACAGATGCAACAGGCCTGGGCCGACACCGTGGAGGGTGGCGCCACGGTATTGATCGCCACTGAGGGCGACCATTCGGTCGGCTTCGTGGTGGCCGGTCCGGCACCCGCGAGTGAGGTAGCTGCCGCCGATGGCGCACTGCCTGCCGATGCGGCGCATACCGCGCTGGTCAGCACACTGCTGGTGGAACCGAGGTGGGGGCGCCGCGGCCACGGCGGCCGACTGCTCGCCGCAGCCGCAGCGGTGCTGCGCGATGCCGGTGCGACCCGGGGCATCACCTGGGTGCCCACCGAAGACCCCGCCTCACTGAGTTTCTACCGACGCATCGGCTGGGAACCCGACGGCACCGTTCGCACCCTAGACGCCAACGGCCGCCCCCTACGCGAACTCCGCCTAACCGGTCCCCTCAACCTCACCCTCAGCTGAACTCGTTCGCCCACTGTCGCCATTCGAAGCCGACGCTGCCCCCCGAAACAGTGATCACCGGCAGATCGGCGGCGGCTCTGTGGGGAGTGCAGCTGGCCCGCGCCCAGGATTGCGTCCATGTCGTGGTGCCCGACCGCACCCGCATCGCGCGGCGCGCCAGACTCGATGTGCGGCGGACTCTCGTCAAAACCAACGCGCACGCCGCGGCCCGAAGTCGCGGTCGCGCTTGCATCCTCAGGCGCAGTACTGGATCGAGGACTCGCACGGTCGTCTCGCTCGGGCAGATCTGGCCTTCCCAGAGCACAAGGTCGCAGTAGAGTACGACGGCTCCTGGCGCGACGGCGAGCTGTGGGCACTCAACCGGGTCCGAGATCGACTCGCTGCTGCACAACCCCACCCGCATGGTCCAAACAGTCCGCGCCGCACTCAATCGACGACGCCGGTAAGCGCATTCGGCTCCGAATGGCGCCTCGGTACGGGCTATCGGGCTACAGGTCGAGCAGGGGTTCTAGGCCTACTGTGAGGCCTGGGCGGTCTAGTACTCCACGAACTGCAAGGAGCACGCCAGGCATGAATGACGAGCGGTCCAAGGTGTCATGCCGGATCGTCAGCGTCTCGCCCTCAGTGCCCAGCAACACCTCCTGGTGGGCGACCAACCCGGACAGCCGTACCGCATGCACCCGTACTCCCTCGACGTCGGCACCCCGGGCTCCGGGCAGACAACGGGTGGTGGCATCCGGTGGTGGGCCCATCCCGGCTTCGGCCCGGGCAGCCGCGATCAGCGCCGCGGTACGGGCTGCGGTGCCCGAAGGTGCGTCGGCCTTACGAGGGTGGTGCAACTCCACCACCTCCACCGATTCGTAGAACCGGGCGGCCATCGCGGCGAAACGCATTGACAGGATCGCTCCGATGGCGAAGTTAGGGGCGACCAGTACTCCGAGGTCGGGCTTGGGCACGAGCCACTCGCGGACCTGGGCCAGCCTGGCGCCATCGAAGCCGGTGGTACCCACGACGGCGTGAATGCCCTGATCCACGCAGAATCGCACGTTGTCCATCACCACGTCGGGATGGGTGAAGTCGACCACCACCTCGGCTCCTGCGTCGGCGACGTTGAACATCCAGTCACCCGCGTCGACCATCGCGACGAGTTCCATGTCGTCAGCGGTGTCCACGGCCTTGCACACCTCGGTGCCTACCCGACCACGAGCTCCGAGCACCCCGACCCGGATCGGATTATCCGCGGAGCGCTTCGCTGTTGAGGGGGCCTGCTCCCCGGGGTTCATGCGATCAACTCCGCAACCTCGCCGGGCAGCTCGTCAGCATCGGCATAGGGACCCGCCACAGCGGCAGTAACCGGTCGGCGCAGAAGCTCTCGAGCGAGCTCGGTGACCTGGTCGGTGGTCACCGCGTCGATCCGTCCTAGCTCCTCGGTGATGGTGCGGTGCTCACCGTGGTGCAGCTCGGCCTTGCCGATCCGGGTCATCCGGGAACCCGGATCCTCCAGACCCAGTACCAGCCCACCGCGCAGCTGCCCCTTGCCGCGGACCAGCTCGGCGTCGGACAGGCCGTCCCGGGCCACCGAGTTCAGCACGTCACACACCACTGCCGCCACCTCACCCAGCCGATGCGGCGAGCAACCGGCGTAGAACGACAGGCTTCCAGCATCGGCGTAACAGGCCACCGACGAGTACACCGAGTAAGCCAACCCGCGCCGCTCGCGAACCTGCTGGAACAGCCGTGAACTCATCCCGCCGCCCAGTGCGGCATTGAGCACACCCAGCACCGTGCGCCGGTCGTCGTGCCGGTCCAGGGCCGGCACCCCCACCATGAGGTGGGCCTGTTCGGAATGGTCGTTGCAGACGGCAAGTCGACGGCCGCCGGTGACTCTGGCTCGGCCGCGGCGCGGACGTACCGGTTGCGCCACACCGGTCAGGTGATGGGAAAAGCTGTCCTGCACCGCGGCCAACACCGCCCGATGGGTGACATTGCCGGTGACCGCGAGCACCATCCGCTCCGGCGGGTAACACCGCCGGTAGAAGCGGTACAGCGCCTCGCGGGTCATGCCGGTGACTGACTCCTCAGTGCCCAGCACCGGGCGACCCAGTGGATGCACGCCGAACAACGCAGCGCAGAACTCGTCGTCCAGCAAGTCCTCCGGGTCGTCGTCGCGCATCGCGATCTCCTCGAGCACCACACCACGCTCGAGGTCAACGTCGGCGGGATCGAGCAGCGCGTCACCAAGCACGTCGCACACCAGGTCGACGGCCAGCTCGAGATCCGAGTCCAGCACGTGCGCGTAGTAGCAGGTGTGTTCCTTGGCGGTGAACGCGTTGAGTTCACCGCCCACCGCGTCGATCTCCTCAGCGATCGCCGCCGCAGAACGCCGCGCAGTTCCCTTGAACAGCAAATGCTCCAGGTAATGCGCCGCACCGGCCACGGCGGTGGGTTCGTCGCGGGAACCCACCGCCACCCACATGCCAACGACAGCGGAATGCGAACCCGCCAGCTCCTCGGTCACCACGCGCAACCCGGAGGGCAGCACGCTACGTCGAAGCATTGCGCCGTCGCGGTCCTGCCGTGCGGTCACGTGCTGGCCGGCTCCTCGATGACCGCGTCGCCACTGGAGGCGGCGACGGTGTCGTCTTCTGATACTGGCACCAGGCTGATCTTGCCCCGGTTGTCGATGTCGGCCACCTCGACGCGCAGCTTGTCGCCGACCTTGACGACATCCTCGACCTTGCCGATGCGCTTGCCGTTGCCCAGCTTGGAGATGTGCACCAAGCCATCCTTGCCGGGCACCAGCGAGACGAAGGCACCGAAGGCGGCGGTCTTCACCACTGTGCCAAGGAACCGCTCCCCGACCTTGGGCAGCTGCGGATTGGCGATCGCGTTGATCCGGTCAATGGCGGCGTCAGCGGACGGGCCGTCGTTGGCGCCGACATAGATGGTGCCATCGTCCTCGATGGAGATGTCCGCGCCGGTCTCCTCGGTGATGGAGTTGATCATCTTGCCCTTCGGGCCGATCACCTCGCCGATCTTGTCGACCGGGATCTTGATCGCGGTGACCCGTGGGGCGTACGGGCTCATCTCGTCCGGCCCAGGGATGGCCTGAGCCATCACCTCGAGGATGGTCAGCCGGGCGTCCCGGGCCTGCGCCAGAGCCGCCGCGAGGACTTCCGAGGGAATGCCGTCCAGCTTGGTGTCCAGCTGCAACGCGGTGACGAAGTCCCTGGTGCCGGCCACCTTGAAGTCCATGTCACCGAACGCGTCCTCAGCGCCCAGGATGTCGGTGAGCGCGACATAGGCGGCCTGCGAATTCCCGGCAGCGTCTTCGACCTCGCCCGACACCAAGCCCATCGCGATGCCCGCGACCGGTGCCTTGAGTGGCACACCCGCGTTGTACAGCGACATCGTGGACGCACACACCGAACCCATCGACGTGGAGCCGTTGGAGCTCAGTGCCTCAGACACCTGGCGAATCGCGTAGGGGAACTCCTCACGGCTGGGCAGTACCGGCATCAGGGCCCGCTCGGCCAACGCACCATGCCCGATCTCGCGCCGCTTGGGCGAGCCCACCCGACCGGTCTCGCCGGTGGAGTACGGCGGGAAGTTGTAGTGGTGCAGGTAACGCTTGCGGGTCTCCGGGCCCAGCGAGTCGATCTGCTGTTCCATGCGCAGCATATTCAGCGTGGTAACCCCGAGGATCTGAGTCTCGCCGCGTTCGAACAGCGCCGAACCGTGCGCCCGGGGAATCACCTCGACCTCTGCCGACAGCGGCCGGATGTCGGTGATGCCGCGACCGTCGATGCGCACCCTGTCGCGCAGGATGCGTTGACGTACCGCGGACTTGGTCACCGCCCGGAACGCCGCGCCGATTTCCTTCTCCCGCCCCTCAAAAGCTGCACCGATCCGCTCCAGACAGCTGCCCTTGAGCTCGTCGAGCCGGTCCTCCCGCTCCTTCTTGCTTGCGATGGTCAGCGCCTGTGCCAGCTCATCACCCACCGCATCGCGCACCGCTGCCATGACGTCGGATTCATAGGCCAGGAAGGTGGGAAACTCCAACACCGGCCTGCCGACCGCCTGTGCCAGTTCCTGCTGCGCCTGGCACAGGGCGCGAATGAACGGCTTGGCGGCCTCCAGTCCAGCAGCCACGATCTCCTCGGTCGGGGCCTGCGCGCCGCCGGCCACCAGCTCGATGGTGGCCTCGGTAGCCTCGGCCTCGACCATCATGATGGCCACATCGCTGTCGGGGCCATCACTGACCAGCCGTCCGGCGACGACCATGTCGAACACTGACCGCGTGATCTGCTCATGGGTGGGGAAGGCCACCCAGGTGCCGTCGATGAGGGAGACCCTGGTGCCACCGACCGGGCCCGAGAATGGCAGACCGGACAGCTGAGTGGACGCTGATGCGGCGTTGATCGCAAGCACGTCATAGGGGTCGGCCGGGTTGAGGCTCAGTACTGTGATGACGACCTGGACCTCGTTGCGCAGGCCGTCCACGAACGTTGGGCGCAGCGGGCGGTCGATCAGCCGGCACGTGAGGATCGCGTCGGTCGACGGGCGACCCTCACGGCGGAAGAAGGAGCCGGGAATCCGCCCGGCCGCGTACATCCGCTCCTCGACGTCAACGGTCAGGGGAAAGAAATCGAACTGGTCTTTGGGTTGCTTGGACACTGTGGTGGCGGACAGCAGCATCGTCTCGTCATCGAGATACGCGATGACGGATCCAGCAGCTTGGCGAGCCAACCGGCCGGTTTCGAAACGCACGATGCGAGTACCGAAGGTGCCGTTATCCAGGGTTGCAGTGGTCTCATGCACCGTATCTGTGGAATCTGGGGAGGTGGTAAAGGGGTCGGTCAATTCGTCTCCTCCTCGCAACGCGGACCGCGGCGCACCACCGGTACGGAAGCGAGGACGAGGCCGGTCTTCGATCGAAGCTCTCGGGAACATTCCAGTGCTCCCGAGAGCCACTACCGAGGACCGGCGAACGACGCTCCCGAGGACGGGTGGCGAGGCGGCTCGTGCGGCGATGTGTGGTTGTAATTCAGCAGGCTGGTCGACCAGCGTGGGTCGATCAGCCTGGGTCAACGGCGCAGGCCGAGGCGCTCGATCAGCGATCGGTAGCGCGCGATGTCGACCTTGGCGAGGTAGTTCAGCAGGTTGCGGCGGCGGCCGACCATCAGGAGCAGGCCGCGCCGGGAGTGGTGATCATGCTTATGCTGCTTGAGGTGCTCGGTGAGGCCGATGATGCGCTTGGTCAGCAGGGCCACCTGCGCCTCTGGGGAACCGGTATCTCCCCCACGCAGCCCATACTCGGCCAGGATCTCGCTCTTCTGTGCGGTGGACAGTGCCACAGGTCGATCTTCTCCTGTCATCTGCGTACCGTGCGGGCCCCGGGGATCGCACTGCGCTGTGCCTGACGGAACCGGAACCTGACGGGACCGGGGCATGGCCGGGCAAAGCGAAGCCGGGGGCAGTCATCTGCCAATGGCGCCGACCGCCACGGACCGCAGCCGGACCCGTCCTGAGGCTACCAGCTCACCATCGGCGCTCGGCATCGCCCTAGATCGCCTGGTACTGCCCGAGATCGCGGTACGAGCTAGTCGGCAACCGGGCCGGCCGCCGGGCCGGCGCCAGCAGCACGCAGCAGCAACCCGGCGAGCAGCGGAAAGCCCTCTTGCAGCAGGCCTGCGGCGGCCGCCAGCTCGGCGGGATCCGCCAACCTGCGCAATCCCGGAACGAGGACTTCCTCACTGTCTTCCTCGACCGGCAACGTGTCACAGCTGACGGTAGGCCGGGAGTCGCGCACCTCCTGCAGAGCAGCGCGGATCGCGACCGAGTCACCGGATGCAACCTCAGGGGTGAGCACTCGGCGTTCCAACATCACCATTCGAGCCAGCACCGCGGGATTGCCGATCTTTGCGCGGCGGCCACTCATCAGCTGGCTGAGCATCGGTGGGCTCAGCCCCAGCACCTCGGCCAGCTGCGCCTGGGAAACTGCGTAGGCGACCACGAGTCGCCGCACCCGATCGCCAAGCGGCTCCCCGTACCACTCCCGTTGCAGAGCAACGTTGCGAGTGACGGTGAGCTGCTCCTCCACCGGCCTCCCCTTCCCTGCGCTGGACCAGCACCTAGCCACTATCACCATCGCGAATTACCAGCATCCTGCCAGGCCCCAGCCTGTTGAGGGTGGCGATCGGCAAGTTGCTCACCTATCGAGGTCAAGCACCTCGCGGGTGCGTGCCACATCGTCTTCGATCTGGGACACAAGCTGCTCGGTGGCGTCGAAGCGCCACATGCCACGCAGCCGATCGACGAAGTCCAGTGCCACCTGCTCGCCGTAGAAGTCCTCGTCCACGTCCAGGACGAACGCCTCCACTCGGCGTTCCCGTCCGGAGAAGGTCGGGTTGGTACCAATCGACCCCGCTGCGGCCAGTGTCCGGCCGCGGTGCACAAAGTGGCAGGCGTACACCCCGTCGGCGGGGATTGCGGTGTGCCGCGGGGTCGACAGATTCGCCGTCGGGTAACCGATGCTGCGGCCGCGCTGATCCCCCCGGACCACGATGCCCTCCACCCGGTGCGGGCGGCCCAGGGCGGTGGCGGCGGCCGCCACATCTCCGGCGTCGATGCAGGAGCGGATGTAGGTGGAGGAGAACGTCAGCCCGCCTTGAGAAAGCAGATCCACACCCCCGGCGGTGAACCCGAACCGCTGTCCCAACGCCCGTAGCAGCTCGACGTTGCCCAGCGCTTTGTGCCCGAAGGTGAAGTTGTCCCCCACGGCCGCCTCAGCCACGTGCAGGCGCTCGACAAGTATCTCGTGGACGAACTCATCAGCCGGCATCCGGGACAGTTCGACGGTGAACGGCAGCACGAAGAACACGTCGACCCCGAGTTGTTCGACCAGCTCGGCCCGGCGGCGAAGAGTGGTGAGCTGCGCGGGATGGCTGCCGGGTCGGATGACCTCCGAGGGGTGCGGGTCGAAGGTCATCAGCACGCAGGGAACGCTCAGTTCTCGGGCCCGCCGCACAGCCTGTTTGATCAGCTGGGCGTGACCGCGGTGCACTCCGTCGAACACCCCGATGGTGACCACGCTGCGGCCCCAACCGTTCGGGATGGCCTCTAGTCCACGCCAGCGCTGCACAGCCGATGAGGCTAACCGGTCTCAGGTGCGCGATCACCGCCCGGACCTATCCTCCTGCCGGACGCAGCACCAGGACAGGCCGGGCTTGCTCAGCGCGCTCGGCAAGCAGCGCGATGGCGTGGCCTTGGGAGTCGATCGCGGCGTGCGTTCCGGCCAACCCGACCGCTGGCAATCCCCCGCCATGGGCAAGTATGCGGGCCTGGGTGGCGTCCACGGCGCGGTGCCGGAACGACGTCGCCACCACCTCGTCCAGTTGCGCCGACAGGCTCGGTGTGGCCGCGAGATGGTCGAGGGTACGGGCGCCGCTGACATCGAAGGGCCCCACCCGGGTGCGGCGCAAAGCGATGAGATGACCCCCGACGCCGAGCGCAGTGCCGAGGTCCCTGGCCAACGCTCGAACATAGGTGCCGCCGCTGCACTCCACCAGCACATCGAGGTCGGTCACCGCGGCGCCACGGCGCAGCGTGCGGAGCTCGAATCGGGACACGTTCACCGGTCGAGCCGCCAGCGACACCTGCTCACCGGCCCGAACCAGCGCGTAGGCTCGCCTGCCGCCGACCTTGACCGCGCTCACTGAGCTGGGCACCTGGTCGATGGTGCCGCTGAGATCCGCGATACCCGCAAGGATCACCGGCTCGCTCACCGCGGACGCGTCGAAACTCCCGGTGCATTCACCGTCGGCATCATCGGTACTAGTGGACACACCAAGCCGCACCGTGGCCAAGTAGGCCTTGGGCTCCAGCGGAAGATGCCCGAGCAGCTTGGTGGCCCGCTGCACGCCGCACACGAGCACGCCGGTGGCCATCGGGTCCAACGTGCCGGCATGCCCGATCCGGCGAACGTTGAGCAGTCGCCGGAGCCGGGATACCACATCGTGTGACGTCATCCCAGCCGGTTTGTCCACCACCACCAGGCCACTGAGTACGTCCTTGGAACTCATGGCGCGATCCTGCCTTGAGGGGTGTTCCTCAACCGAGGCGGACCGCACCGGTGACCACCCAACCGGCGCCGCAGGTCCGGGCGAGCACGAATCCCAGCCGCAGCACCATGAATGCGGCCAACCCAGACCAGATTCCGATCAGTCCCCAATCGAACACGAAAGTTGCCCACACCACCGGCAGGTAGCCGAGCAGCGCGCTGATCAATGTCGATCTGCGCAGAAAGGCCGCGTCACCCGCGCCGAGCAGCACCCCATCCAGCGCGAACACCACGCCTGCCACCGGCTGCAGCGCGACGAAGAACCACCAGGCGTGCGGTATCTGGGCCAACACGGCACCGTCCGAGGTGAACATATGCGGCAGGGTGGGCTCGACGGCGGCGAACACCAGCCCAAGCGCTAGCCCGTAGCGGGTGATCTGCCAGGCCAGCGACCGGGCGCCGCGCGCGTTGCCCGAACCCAAAGCCCCATGCCGGCCACTGGGCCGGTGCCATGCACCAGCACCGGACACAGCAAAGCCGAGCTCCCGTTACCGATCAAGACATAGAGCAACGGACGTGCAGTCCTGGACGCCCCGCATCCAGCCATTGCCGGCCAGCGTGACCAGTATGAACGGTGCCCCGAACAGCGCGATGCGCAGCCACTCGAGCGCCGCGTCGGCGACCGGTTCGGGTCCGGCGAGCAACCGCGCCAGTGGCCCAGCCGCGAGTTGCCCGGCGATGACGACTAACCCGCCGATCCCGAGAGCGAGCCAGCTGGCCTGGGCGCCATCGGCCACCGCTGCGGCGCGCTGGCCCGACCCGTAAAACCGCGCGGCGCGGGCCGTGGTGCCGTAGGACAGAAAGGTGAGCTGGTGCAGACCTGCACCAGCACCACACTTCCGACGGCCAACGCGGCCAACGCAACGGCACCGAGCCGGCCCACCACGGCGGTGTCCACCAAGAGGTAAAGCGGTTCGGCGGCGAGCACGCCGAGCGCGGGGACCGCCAACGCGAGTACCCGCCCGGGCGGGTACTCGCGTCAACGTGCCGTGGGAGCGCGGTGCAGGGCAGTGCGCAGGGCGTCCAGGATTTCGCCGGCGCTGCCGTTGGCCGGGAAACCGGCGGCGAGGCGATGGCCACCACCGCCGAATTCGGCTGCGGCGGCGGAGACATCCAGGCACTGCTTGGCGCGCAGCGACACCGACCACCGGTCCGGACCGACCTCTTTGAGCACCGCAGCGACCTCCGCCTCCGACGTGGTCCGCACGAGATCCACCACGCTTTCGGCCTCCTCCCTGCGCAGTCCCGCCGCGTCAGCCAGCCGCACGGTGGTGTGTACCAGTCCCAGCCCTTGGGCCGATGCAGGCTCCAGTTGCGCGCGGCCGAGCACCACCCCGAGCATGGCCAGCCAGCCGAAGGGGTGGGTATCCAGCAGCTCCCGGGTGGTCGCGTTGGGGTCAACTCCGGTACTCAGCAGCCGGGCCGCGATCTCGTGGGTGCCCGGGTCGGCCCGGCGAAAGCAGCTGGTGTCAGTCACCAGACCGGCGTAGAGGCAGCGAGCGATCGGCTCGTCGACAGGCACGTCGAGCACGTCGAGCAGCCGCAGCACGAGCACTGCGGTGGCCTCCGCGCCGGTGTCCACCACATGATGGGTGCCGAATCGGCCATTGGTGGTGTGGTGGTCGATCACCAGCACGGCGCCGGCGGTGTCCACCCGGTTCGCCAGGCAACCCAGCCGGTCTCGGTTCGCCGTGTCCAGCGCGACCAGTAGCTCGGGCTGCGCAGGTACCTCGTCCGGCGGCACGAGGAGACCGGCGACGTCCAGTCCCTGCAACGACTCCGGTGCAGCCACCGGTTCGCCGAAAGTCACCCGTACGGTGCTGCCCCGCCGCTGAAGTGCCAGACCGAGAGCCAATGCGCTGCCCAGGGCGTCGGCGTCCGGCTGCACGTGGGCAACCAGCGTCACGTCTGTTGCGTTGCCGACAAGCTCCGCAGCGACCCTCAGCTCCCCGTCGTGAGTGGCTCTGTTGGTTGCCGAGTGACGGAACACTGTTACTCACTCACGAGTCGGCTTCGCGGGGTGGCCGGTACGGGTCGGGCTCGCCGGCCGGCGACGCCTCCGCTGCGATGCGGGCGACCTCGGCGTCGGCGTCATGCGCCTGGGCCAGCAGCTCGTCGATCCGCCGCGCACCGTCCGGGACGTTATCGCAGCGAAAAGTCAGGGTAGGGGTGAACCGAACACCTGTTCCGCGGCCGACCAAGGACCGCAGCACGCCGGTCGCGCTGGCCAGCGCGGCCGCCGCACCGGCGGTGTCGGGCGGGGTGTCGACGGTCTCCCCGAGCACCGTGTAGTAGACCGTCGCATCCCGAAGGTCCCCCGTGACCTTTGCGTCGGTGATCGTCACCATCGTCAGCCGCGGGTCTTTCACTTCATGCTCCAGGCTGGACGCGACGATCTGGGCGATTCGTTTGGCGAGCCGGCGGGCCCGTGGGGGATCGGCCATCTCAGCGTTCTCCTCACATTCCGTTCTTTCGGGCACAGCCTTTCGTTGGGCACAGCCTTTCGTTGGGCACAGCCTGGGGTACCCACGCTAGTCGTCAGCCGGGCCCAGCAGCCGGTGCCGGGCGGCCAGCAGCTCCAGCTCGGGTCGTCCGGCTACGAGCCGCTCGCAGGCGCCGAGCACATCACGTACATGGCCGGCGTCGGCAGCAACGGCAGCCACTCCGATCAGCGACCGGCGGTGCAGGTCCGCATGCCCGGCCTCGGCAGCCGCGACGTCGAACCGCTGCCGCAGTTGCGCGACCACCGGCCGGACCAGCGACCGCTTCTGTTTCAGGGAACGAACATCGTCGAACAGGATGTCCAGCTCCAGAGCGCCGACGTACATCGCTCACCACCGGGGTTTGTCGTTCTTGAAGACCACCATCCCGGGGGTTGATGGCCCTGCAAGGGCCACCAACCCCCGGGATGGGTCAGCTGCGAGGCTTTTCGCGCAGCTCGTAGGTCTCGATCTCGTCGCCGACCCGGAGATCGTGGTACGACGAGAGCGTGAGACCGCACTCGAAGCCCTCCCGGACCGACGACGCGTCATCCTTGAACCGGCGCAGCGACGACACCGTGAAGTCTTCTCGGACCACCACGTTGTCCCGGAGCAGTCGGGCCTTGGCGTTGCGCCGGATCTCTCCTGAGGTGACCATGCACCCGGCGATGGTTCCGACCTTGGAGGACCGGAACACGTCGCGGACCTCGGCCCGGCCCAGTGCCACCTCCTCATACTCCGGCTTGAGCATGCCCTTGAGGGCCTGCTCGATCTCATCGATCGCCTGGTAGATCACCGAGTAGTAGCGGATCTCTACGCCCTCGCGGTTTGCCAGGGCAGTGGCCTTGCCGTCGGCCCGAACGTTGAACCCGAGCACGACGGTGTTGTCCGCAATGGCGAGGTTAATGTCGCTCTCAGTGATACCACCGACCCCGCGGCTGATGACCCGCAGCTCCACCTCGTCGCCGACATCGATCTTCAGCAGGGCATCCTCAAGCGCCTCCACAGTGCCTGAGTTGTCGCCCTTGAGGATCAAGTTGAGCTGGCTGGTCTCCTTGAGGGCCTGGTCCAGGTCCTCAAGGCTGACCCGGCGACGGCGCGAGGCGAGGTCGGCATTGCGCTCCCGAGTACGCCTGCGGTCGGCGATCTGGCGGGCGATGCGGTCCTCGTCGACGACCAGGAAGTTGTCACCCGCACCCGGCACCGAGGTGAACCCGTGAACCTGTACCGGCCGCGACGGGAGTGCCTGGATGACGTCGTCGCCATGCTCGTCGACCATCCTGCGGACCCGGCCGTAGGCGTCACCGGCGACCACTGAATCACCGACCCGCAGTGTGCCCCGCTGCACCAGCACGGTGGCCACCGGACCGCGGCCGCGGTCCAGATGCGCCTCGATCGCCACCCCTTGAGCTTCCATGTCGGGATTGGCGCGCAGGTCCAGTGAGGCATCCGCGGCGAGCAGGATGGCCTCCAGCAGCGAGTCGATGTTGGTGCCCTCCTTGGCGGAGATATCGACGAACATGGTGTCACCGCCGTACTCCTCAGGCACCAGGCCGTACTCGGTGAGCTGGCCACGGATCCGGGTCGGGTCCGCACCCTCCTTGTCGATCTTGTTCACCGCGACCACGACCGGCACGCCGGCCGCCTTCGCGTGATTGATCGCCTCCACCGTCTGCGGCATGACGCCGTCGTCGGCGGCCACCACCAGCACCGCGATGTCGGTCGACTTCGCGCCTCGGGCCCGCATGGCGGTGAACGCCTCGTGGCCAGGGGTGTCGATGAACGTGATCAACCGCTCCACTCCTTCCAGCTCACTGGCGACCTGATAGGCACCGATGTGCTGGGTTATTCCGCCGGCCTCGCCGCCCATCACGTTGGCCTTGCGGATGGTGTCGAGCAGGCGGGTCTTGCCGTGGTCAACGTGACCCATGACAGTCACCACCGGCGGCCGGAATGCGAGATCCCCTTCGTCGCCGGAGTCCTCGCCATAGGACAGGTCGAAGGACTGCAGCAGCTCGCGATCCTCGTCCTCGGGGCTGACTACCTGGATTTTGTAGTTCATCTCCTGGCCCAGCAGCTCCAGCACGTCGTCGGAGACGGACTGGGTTGCGGTCACCATCTCGCCCAGGTGGAACAACGCCTGCACCAGCGCAGCCGGGTTGGCGTCGATCTTCTCGGCGAAGTCGGTGAGTGAGGACCCGCGCCGTAGCCGGACGATCTCACCGCTGCCCCGCGGCAGCCGGACTCCGCCGACCGACGGCGCCTGCATGTTGTCGAACTCCTGGCGCTTCTGCCGCTTGGACTTGCGGCCTTTGCGCGCGGGACCACCGGGACGACCGAAGGCACCGGCCGCGCCGCCACGGCCACGAGCGCCACCACCGGGACGCGCCGGCCCTCCTCGGAAACCGCCGCCGGCCGGAGCACCACCGCCACCGCCGCCACCGGCACCACCGGCACCACCGGCACCGCCGCCACCGAAGCCGCCA
>DASQVB010000247.1:0-6979 GCA_035640975.1 Pseudonocardiaceae bacterium | reverse complement strand
CGTGATCGGCAAGACGGTCAGCTGTGCGGTGATGGCCATCACCTTCGGCGCCTACACCTGGCCAGCGCATCCCACCCCGCCTGCGGTCGCCGCGGTGCTGGTGCTCACCGTGGTGAACTATTTCGGGATCACCAAGACCGCCCGGCTGACCCGGGTCCTGGTCGCCTTGACCGTGGCCGCGCTGACCGCCGTGGTGATGGCCGCATTGGCCGGTGGCCAGGCCGATCCGGCCAACCTCAGCGGTTGGACCAGCAGCGGGCTGACCGGCATCACCCAAGCCGCCGCGCTGCTGTTCTTCGCTTTCGCCGGTTACGCGCGGATCGCCACCCTGGGCGAGGAGGTCCGCGAACCGGCTCGCACCATCCCGCTGGCCATCCCCATCGCGCTGGGCATCGTCGTCGTCATCTACGCCGTGATCGGGACCGCCGTGCTGGTCGCGGTCGGTCCCACCGAGCTGGCCACGTCCACCGCCCCGCTCGCCGCAGCTGCCGAATCCGGCACCCTGAGCTGGCTCACGCCCGCGGTGCGCACCGGAGGCGCCATCGCGTCGGCCGGCGCGCTGCTGCCATTGATGGCCGGCATCGGGCGCACCACCCTGGCGATGGCCCGCGACCGCGAACTCCCGCACGTTCTGGCCGCGATCCATCCCCGCTATCGGGTGCCGCACCGCGCCGAAATCCTGCTCGGCCTCACCATCACAACGATCGTGGTGACTGCCGATCTGCGCAACGCCATCGGCTTCTCGAGCTTCGCCATCCTCACCTATTACGCCATCGCCAACGCCGCCGCGTTCACCTTGCCCGGCCGGCAACGCCGCTGGTTGCGTCCGCTTGCCGTGGTCGGAGCCACCGGCTGTGCTCTACTCGCGTTCACCCTGCCGCCAGCCACGGTCCTCACCGGTGCCGCGGTCCTGGCGCTCGGGCTTGCCGGCAGGGTGGCGTGCGGGGTTGAGAGCCGACGTTGACCGATCAGTCGCCGTTTTGGTGCGGAGCGGCGTAACTGCGCGCTTCGGGTGCCACGAAAAGCGGCTTTACCACTCGGATCCCGCCCGGTACGAACGCGTCCGGTACGCCGGCGTAGACCTTCCGGGCAGCTGGGGCACCCGGCTCCGCGAAATCCAGGTCTGCGATCAGCTTGTCGGTGGTGATGTCGACGCTCTGTCGCAGCGCCTCCTGGATTCCGGCCCGGGTGAGGGCGCCGTTGTTGCAGGCCCGCTGCAGCAATTCACCCCAGACCTCGCCGATCGCGTAGCCGTAGGGCACCCCGCTATTGGGTCGACCTTCGAAGCCGCCCTGCCGGAAGGCCTGGGCGACCTGCTGTGCCTGCGGTACCTCGGACGAGAACGGCACCGAGCTGGCCACCACGGTCAGATTCACCAGGGCAGCTGCGGATGGACCCTCCAGCAGCTGCGGCGTGAACACCGGGTTGCTGCCGATCATCGGCACATTGAGCCCTAGCTGCTGGTTGGCTATGGCGGCCGACGCAGCTTGCTCGGGAGTGGTGGTCAGCGCGATCGCTGTGACCCGAGAATCCCGGGTGAAACCGGCCACGGCGTCGCGCAGATCCGAGTCGGTGGCGGTGATCTTGGCTTCGCGCACCGTGAGGCGGTGCTTTTCGGCGAAGTACCGGGTACCGCGCAGTGCGTTGGCGCCGTACTCGTCGTCGATCCAGATGTGGCCGATGGTGTCACCGTCGCGAAGCCTGCCGGTCTCCATCAGGTAGGAGAGGCCATTGATCATCTCGACGTCGTAGGTGGTGCCCGGAACGATCATATACGGGTTGGCCAGGAGCTCTGAGGACTGCGACAGTGCCACCGCGGTGGTCTCGTTGTAAACGAGTTTCTGGCTCAACGCTGCACTCACCTGGGATCCCATGATCTGCATGAAGCCCAAGACGTTGGGTTCCAGTGCCGGGTAGTGAGCCTGTGCCTTGCCCACGTCATGTCCGTGGTCGCGGACCGTCAGCTTGATCTGCCGCCCGCAGATCCCGCCATCGGCATTGGTCTCGTTGATCCAGATCTGGTTGCCTTGGACGACGCCGAGACCGAGTTCTGAGAACGGGCCGGACTGGTCGGTCAGCGCGCCAAGGGAGATCTCGGAGTGGGTGACGCCGATGCCGATGGCGACATCCGTGGCCCTGCCTGGTGCTTCACTGGATTGCTGCGCCACGGTCGAACAACCGGCCACAGCAAGCACGCTCGTCAGTGCCACCGCCGGAAGAGCGAACGCACGCCGCATCCCATGGTCCCTTCGTCAAGGTGATTGCACGGCCATAGACCCAACGCGGTGAGGATTGCTGGGGTGACGGCCCGAAGCTCGCCAGAAGCGACCGGGTCCGAAGGCGATGCCGGTGAGCTACGCTGAATTCAGGGGTAAGCCCGTGTCCGGGGCCTTCGTGCCCTGGCCCTTCCCTGACACACGGACTCGTGCGTATGCACCGGTTCACCAAATCCACTTCGACCAGCCTCGCCGGCGCGGACCTCGTCGAGGTCTTCGTTTCCGGCTGGGAGATTGAACGCTGTGTGCGGCCGCCCGTCGTCGGCGAACCGAGGTCGTGGACCTTGAGGCATCGTGTACCGCATCCGGCTGGTCACCCTGCACTACACCCGCGCCGATGAGGATGGTCGGCTACCGGTCGCCGGCACGATCACCATATGCGACCTGCAGCGCAGCCCGCGCTGGTTCACCGAGCACCCGAAACCCTGCCCACCGACGACACACGAACCAGCTGTAGGCAAGCTGGCAACCCTACTGATGAGCGCCGAAGCGAACTGGCCTTGTGACCGACAGCACCATCTCAGGTATTACGCCCTGTTATTCAGTGCGTATGTTCGTGAGCGTCCTCAAGGTCCTTCTCGTGAACATGCGGGTGCTCATGGGTCTGTCCGTTGTGACTGTGCTCGTGAGCATGCTCGACGTGTTCATGATCGTGCATGGCGTGCGCGTGCGTATGCGTCACGTCCCCGTGCGTGTGCTCATGGGTGTGCTGTGCTGCGGTCATTAATTTGCTCCTTCTCGACGTATCCACTCGAGAACCCGCAACCATATACGAATGGATCGGGCCCTTGTTGGGCCATGTTACACGCTGGATCGGGACTGTCGGCAAGTGTTGCCATCAAGCAATTAATGCTTCTATATTGCAACTAACGCCGTGTTGCGATTCCCCTTCCTGTGTCACAGCTAGAAGTTGCGAATACTGCACCGTCTTCGAACTCTAATGCCAGTCGACGGCCATCGAGCCCGGCCTGCGGACCAGTTTCATTCCGACTCGGCCGCTTGGGCCAGGCCAGTCACGGTCGGTGCGGTGAGCGGCTATGGGCTGTGGAACCCGCACAGAAATCCCTCGGAGAACTGCTTCCACACGCAGTCCACTTCGGCGAAGCCGGCATCTCGCAGCCAGTGGAGGTGGTCTTCCAGCGTCGGTACGACGATGTCGGCGGGTAACCGGTGGTGGGGCTCATCTGCATCAGAGTGGTGGGGGATGGGACCACCGCGGGCGTACAGCTCGCCCAGCGCGGAGCCAGGTGGGGCGAACGTCATGTCCAACACCAGATCGAGGTCGAAGAAACACCCACCCGGACGCAGCAGGTTCGCGATGTCGACGAATGCCTTGCGTATAGCGGCGGGCTCGCCCAGGTTGTGGATGGCCAGAGCCGAGACGACGGCGTCGAATGAACCGCCGACCTGCGCTGGCTAATCTGAATCCCGCAGATCACACACGCGGTACTCCACCCGATCACCGAACTGGGCCAACCGCTGTCGCGCCCGCTCGACCATCGGCACCGAGTAGTCCTGCAGGCACACCCGCGCCCGTGGGAATGTGGCGAGGACTTCTGCACTGAATTGCCCGTAGCCACCACCGACGTCGAGCACCCATATTGCCGTATCGGAAGCAAAGGGCAGCAGTCCCGCCGCCCGGTGCAGCAACGGTCTGCGCTGCGCGTCGTGGGCATCGGCGTCTTTGATCCATTCGTCGACATAGCTTGTCGAATGCCACTCGTGATGGTCTCCGATGGCCATTGCTTCTCCTCGTCTGACATCACGCCGCGGCCCAGCAATGCCACCACCCTGCCTCCTCAACACGCCTTCAGGTCAACAGCGGCGCGAGGACAGTCATGGGAAGATGCGACCATGATCGCCGGACTGTTGCTGGCGGCGGGGGCCGGGCGGCGCTACGGCATGCCCAAGGCACTGGTCGATGGGGGCGCCTGGTTGCGTCGGGCGGTGACCACGCTGACCGAAGGCGGATGTGACCCGGTGCTCGTAGTCATCGGGGCACAGGCCGATCAGGTGGCCCCGCTGGTGCCCGATACCGCCGGCACGGTGCTGGCCACGGACTGGGCGGAGGGCATGGGTGCGTCGCTGCGCACCGGCCTGTCCGAGCTGATCCACAGCGCGCCGCCGCAGGTGGTGGCCGCGCTGGTGCATCTGGTGGATCTGCCCGACGTGGACGCGTCCGTGGTCCGCAGACTTGTGGAGCTGGCCGGTCCCGCGGTGGTGGCCAGGGCCGGGTTCGAGAGCCAGCCCGGCCATCCGGTGCTGTTCGGCCGGCAGCACTGGGCTGACATCGTCACATCGGCCCATGGCGATCGGGGAGCCCGCGACTGGCTGGCGCAACGATCCGACCTGGCGGTGGTGGACTGCTCGGATCTGGCCAGCGGAATCGACGTGGATCGCCCCTAATCGGAGCGGGGAACTGATCCAATGGCTGAACCGTCGATGTATGTCGGGGCTGTGAGTGAACCCACAAACCGGTTGGACCGAATAGTCTTTAAGTACCTGGCCCGACACAGCCTGGCCACATGGAAGCCTGCTCGAGGAGGTCCGCGGTGCGTGAGGTGCTCGACGAACTGGTGGCGGAATGGCGCCAGGGCAAATCCACCGCGGTGGGCACGGTGGTATCCACCTACCGCTCGGCACCACGCCCAGCTGGCGCGTCGATGCTGGTGACGTCCGACGAGCGGGCGGTCGGCAGTGTCTCCGGTGGCTGTGTGGAAGGCGCGGTCTTCGAACTGGGCCAGCAGGTGCTCACCGACGACACTCCGGTCCTGCAGCGCTACGGCGTCTCCGATGATGACGCCTTCACCGTCGGGCTGACCTGCGGCGGCATCATCGATGTGTTCGTCGAGAAGGTCGACCCGGTCCGCTTCCCCGAGCTCGAAGAGGTGGCCGACTCGGTGGCCAAGAAGGAAGGCGTCGCAGTGGCCACCGTGGTCGCGCATCCTGACTCTGAGCGGGTCGGGCTGCGCATGGTGGTCTGGCCCGATCGGCACTCCGGCACGACGGGGTCATCCGCCGCTGACGAGGCGATCCTCGAAGACGTCCGTGGTGCGCTGGCAGCCGGCCGCACAGCCACTTTGCACTACGGACCTGAAGGGGAGCGCCGCGGCGAAGGCATGGACGTGTTCGTCAACGCTATGCAGCCGCCGCCCCGGATGCTGGTGTTCGGCGCGATCGACTTCGCGGCGGCGATGGCTCGGATCGGGGTTTTCCTCGGTTACCACGTGACGGTATGCGACGCGCGACCGGTGTTCGCCACGAAGAGCCGCTTCCCCGACGCGCACGAGGTCATCGTGAACTGGCCGCACCGTTACCTCAAGGAAGAGGCCGAAGCCGGCCGGATCGACCCGCGGACCGTCATCACGGTCCTCACCCACGACCCGAAATTTGACGTTCCGGTACTCGTCGAGGCGCTGGACATGGACCTCGCCTATATCGGCGCGATGGGCTCGCGCAGAACCCACAAGAACCGGGAGGAACGGCTGCGCGAGGCGGGCGTCACCGATGACAAGCTGTCCAAGATTGCCTCGCCGATCGGGCTCGATCTCGGGGCGCGTACGCCCGAGGAGACCGCGGTCTCCATCGCCGCCGAGCTGATCTCGCTGCGCTGGGGTGGCAGCGCCACCCGGCTGGCCGATGCCGCAGGGCCCATCCACGGCGCGAACCCCATCGCGGAACCCGAGCCGGTCAAGGCCTAGCCAGCGCCCGAGTGCTGGCCCTGTATAACGGTCGCGGCGGCTGGTTCGTAACAGTGTTACAGTTGATCGGAGGGGCTCTGCTGGAGGTACCGATGGACGTAACGAACGGCGCGACGGGGATCGTGGACGGCCAAAGCCCACGAAGCCGAATGCGCGCTGGGGACACTGATCGGGAACGGGTTGCCGATCAGTGTCCCCAGCGCACAACGAGGGTCGCCTCGACCTCACCGAGTACGACGAGCGGCTCCAGCAGGCTTGGATGGCCCGAACCTATGACGAGCTCGAGACGCTCACCGCTGATCTACCGCAGGTTCGCCTACCGGTAAACCGTGAGGTCCGACAACTCCACTGGCAGCACCGGCATGGGCGCGGGGGGCGGGCCGCGGTCGCCGCCTGGGCCAGCGCGAGCGTGATCAACCTGCTGATCTGGGCCGTAGTGTCGCTGACCGCCATGAGCTGGATCTACCCTTGGTGGGTCTGGGTCGCGGGCCCGTGGGTGCGGTGCTGCTGGCCGGCTGGATAGGCGAGCGAGGGCGAGCCCTCAGGCCTGCAAGGTGATCAGCGCGGGGGCGGTTTGAACCCGAGCGTGACCTGGACGTAAGCTATGTTATAGGCGCGAGCATCGCGCCGGTTTCTAGCGTGTCTGCAGGTATCTGCGCAGGTCTCCTGCTCAGCAGTGCGTCCCCGCACTCCGTACTGGTGCCTCCCCACGTCTTGGAACTGGCCGGTGCCTGCGTCGCGGCAGGGCCACCACCCGATGACACGGCTACCAGCAGGAACGCGGAGGATATGGGCAAGAAGGACGGCGCTATCGAGGTCGAGGGCAAGGTGGTCGAACCACTCCCCAACGCGATGTTCCGCGTCGAGTTGGAGAACGGTCACCGCGTTCTCGCGCACATCAGCGGCAAGATGCGCCAGCACTACATCCGCATCCTGCCCGAGGACCGGGTGGTCGTGGAGCTCTCGCCCTACGACCTGTCCCGCGGCCGCATTGTCTACCGC
>DASQVB010000246.1:0-3451 GCA_035640975.1 Pseudonocardiaceae bacterium | reverse complement strand
CCCGGTACCGAGGCAGCCGTGGTATCCGGCTCCACCTCGATACCTCCCATCACGTAGTGGCAGGTGGGGCCGACCTCCATGGGTTCGGCCGTGATGTCGACGTCGGCCAGCTCCTTGAACTGGTGGTACATCGAGGGAAGCCGTTTCTTGATGAGTTCGGCGGGCATCCGGGTGGAGACGTCGAGGAACACACCACCGTGCGGTGACCCACGGTCGGCCTTGACCTCGGAGTTGATCGCCCGCGCGACCTCGTCACGAGGCAGCAGCTCCGGCGGCCTGCGGTGCTGGTCTGGGTCGTCGTACCAGCGGTCAGCCTCCTGCTCGGACGTTGCATACTGATCCTTGAAGACCTCCGGAACGTAGTCGAACATGAAGCGCTCACCCTCGGAGTTGCGCAGCACGCCGCCGTCACCGCGGACCGACTCGGTGACCAGGATTCCCTTGACGCTGGGCGGCCACACCATCCCGGTGGGATGAAACTGAACAAATTCCATGTTGATCAATGTGGCCCCCGCGCGCAGCGCAAGCGCGTGCCCGTCGGCGGTGTACTCCCAGGAATTGCTGGTGACCTTGAACGACTTGCCGATGCCACCGGTGGCCAGCACTACCGCAGGCGCATCGAATCGGACGAAACGACCGGTCTCACGCCAATAACCGAATGCCCCGGACACGGCGTCACCGTCTTTGAACAGGTCGGTGACCGTGCACTCGCCGAAGATCTTGAGGTTGACCTCATAGTCGCCGTGCTGGGCGAAGTCCTCCTGTTGCAACGACACGATCTTCTGCTGCAGCGTGCGGATCAACTCCAGACCCGTCCGATCGCCCACATGTGCCAACCGCGGGTACTCGTGTCCACCGAAATTACGCTGGCTGATCTTGCCGTCCTTGGTGCGATCGAACAGCGCACCGTAGGTTTCCAGCTCCCATACCCGCTGCGGCGCTTCTTTCGCGTGCAGCTCGGCCATCCGCCAATTGTTGAGGAACTTGCCTCCCCGCATGGTGTCGCGGAAGTGGACCTGCCAGCTGTCCCGTGAGTTCACGTTGCCCATCGACGCCGCAATACCACCCTCGGCCATCACAGTGTGAGCCTTGCCGAACAGGGACTTACAGACGACGGCGGTGCGCTTGCCCAGTTCGCGGGCTTCGATCGCGGCGCGCAGCCCGGCGCCGCCCGCGCCGATCACCACGACGTCGTAGTCGTGCCGCTCGATCTCGGTCATGGGTGTCGAGTCCACTTCAGTTGAAAAGCCGCAGGTCGGCGAGCCAGCCCGCAGAGATGGCCATGATGTAGAAGTCCGTAAACATCACCGTGATCAGCGAGGCCCAGGCGAACTGCATGTGACGGCCGTTGAGTTTGGACAACTGGGTCCAGACCCAGTACTGCACGGGATGCTTGGAGAAGTGCTTGAGCCGACCGCCGAAGATGTGCCGGCACGCGTGGCAGGACAGTGAATACAGCCACAGCATGACGACGTTGACCAGCAAAATCAGCGAGCCCAGACCTACCCCCAATCCGCCATCGGCGGGAAAGAACGCCAGGACCGCGTCGTAAGTGTTGATCAGCAGCAGCGCGCTGGCAAGGTAAAAGAAGTACCGGTGCAGGTTCTGTAGAACCAGCGGGAAGCGAGTCTCACCCGCATACTTCTTCGCCGGCTCGGACACCGCGCATCCGGGCGGCGACAGTAGGAACGCCCGGTAGCCGGCCTTGCGGTAGTAATAGCAGCTGGCGCGGAAGCCAGCAAGAATAGGGAAGATCAGGATCGCCAACGGCAGCGCCAGCGGAAATTCCGGCAACGGGGTGCCGAAATGCGATGATCCCGGTGCGCAGGAAGCGCTGAGACACGGCGAATACAAGGGGGTGAGGTAGTGGTACTCATCGACCCAGTAGTGATCACGCATAAACAGCCGCACCGTCGTGTAGACAACGAAACCGCCTAACACTATGGCGGTCACCAAGGGCGATATCCACCAGCGATCAGTGCGCAGGGTTCGTGCAGCGATTGCTGCCCGACCGGTCCGACCGGACTGTGCCCGATCGGATTGGGCACTCTCGGATTGGGCGCCCTCAGACGGCGGTAACGGTGATGTGGTGGTCATGACGTCGATTCCGGTCAGTGGCACAGGCCAACGTGGTTGGGGCGACCGCAACTCCCGCAGTCCGGGCGGGACGAGCGGCTCACACGGCGATGGCTGACAGGCGCCGATGACTGACAGTAAGCCGCGTGCGTGCCACAGGTCAAAGATATCGTGACGCTCGTCTCGATAGCTCTAGGCTATCCATGTGCAACTACAGCAGCTGGTGTACTTCCTCGCCGTCGCTCGCACCCGTCACTTCACCCGGGCAGCTGAACTCGCGCACGTCGCCCAGCCCTCGCTGAGCAAACAGATCCACAGCCTGGAGCGTGAGCTGGGCAGCGAGCTGTTCCATCGGGCTCGGGGCAACATAACCCTCACACCAGCCGGAGAAGTGCTGGTGCCTTTCGCTAGGCGGATACTGGCCGATGTCGAGACCGCCCGGCTACAAGTGCATGAGCTGGCCGAGCTTCGCCAGGGACGGCTGCGCTTGGGCGCCACGCCAAGCCTCTGCACCGGCCCGCTGGCCGACGCACTTGCTTACTTTCATGCCTGCTACCCCGGAATCCAGCTCGTCATCGATGAAAGCGGATCGCGGGACCTGGTCCGGCAGCTCGCCGAAGGAGCCATCGACCTGGCGGTGATCACCTCACCGCTGCAACGCCGGGATCCTATTTTGGACACCGTCCCGATCCTTTGTGAGCAACTCACCGTCGCGGTGCCGGCCAGTATGGCCCTCGAATTTGAGTCGTTTCGAATCGATGATCTTCGGGACCGGCCGCTGGTGATGTTCCGGGAGGGCTACGACCTCAGATCGATGACCTTGGCGGCCTGCCAGCGAGCGGGATTCCAGCCGAGGTTCGCCATCGAGGGGGGCGAGATGGACGCGGTCCTCAGCTTCGTCGAGGCCGGGCTCGGGATCGCAGTAGTCCCCAGCATGGTTCTTCCCAGTCGCCCAAAGCTTCGCGGTGTGCCGTTCATGCCCCCCGTTCCAGTCCGGACGATCGCGCTCGCCCACCGTACCGACGTGCATCCAACCCGAGCCGCCGCGGAGTTCCGATCCACCTTTTTGCATCTACTGAGCAGTGCACACGCCCGAGGTGACCTTCCCGCCGGTGTCGAGTTCATCGCCCCTCGCGAATTGCTCGGAGCTCAGTCGGCACCCGGCTCGACTTCGGCGATCCAACTACCCGGGCCGAGCTCATCGCGTACCACGCGCAACGCCAGGCTCTCTGAGTAGCCCTTGCGGGCAAGCATTGTGGTCAGTCTGCGTGCCACGGTGCTCGGGTCCCGGACGGTGCTGCTGCGTAGCTTGCGCCGGACAAGTTCGCGAGCCCGCTGCTCTTCTTCCTCGGGTCGCACCGTCGCCACCGCCTCG
>DASQVB010000245.1:0-5129 GCA_035640975.1 Pseudonocardiaceae bacterium | reverse complement strand
CGGTTTCGCGGCTGCAGAAGCGGCTGGGCACTACCACCGTCTATGTGACCCACGATCAGAACGAGGCGATGCGGTTAGGGGATCGGGTGGTCGTCATGCGCAGTGGGGTGGTACAGCAGGTCGGCGCCCCACAGTTCCTCTATGAGCACCCGGTGAACTTGTTCGTGGCAGGCTTCATCGGCTCGCCGGCCATGAATTTCCTGCCCGCGCACCTGGAAAACGATGCATTGTGTTGCGCATTGGGCAAGTTGCGGTTATCCAATTGGATGCGTCACACGCTGGAAGCAGCGGACGCGCCCCGCGAGGTCATCATGGGTGTGCGGCCGGAACACTTCGAGGATGCCGCGCTGGTTGAGCCCGTGGCCAAGGAACACGGCATGACGTTTGCTGCACAGGTCGAGGTGCTGGAGGCGATGGGCTCGGACAAGTATGCGCACTTTCCTCTGGAGGGTGAGCGGGCCCGGGCGGCCGAGCTTGATGACCTGGCCGCCGACGCTGGCACCGTCGATGCGCCCGGTGTGGGCCAGCTGGTCACCCGGCTGTCGGCCGCATCGCTGGCCGCCGAGGAGGAGAAACTCGAGGTCTGGTTCGATCCGGACGACGTTCAGGTCTTTCACCCGTCCAATGGTCGAAACCTCACCCTTTCGCCCGGGGTGCGGAAGTGATCTCAGAGGCTCATGTCTAGGCGTTAGGGCGTTGAGCCCGAAATGCCTTCTGCGGGCGGGCCCGCTTCCAAAGGCGCCTGGAGAACCGGGCCCACGCCGCCAGAATGGTCCTGGCGGCGGTTTTCATCAGGTCGACTCTGATCGCCCCCACCTGGTTGGACGGAGCGGCGCTGATCTCGGCGAGCATGGCCTCCCGGTACCTCTCACCCGCGCTGGGCGGTTGCAACGCGCCAACCGCACAGACCAGCAGCTCCGCTCGCTCCCGGGGATCGCCCAGAGCAAGGCTGACAAGACTGCACGCAAGGAAGGCTGTCAATTTCAAGGCCAACGCGAGCGTGAACGGCGCCAGCACAACCGCCAGGCTTAGGGTCACAGTCGTGGGCTCAGCAGCAACCAACAGCGCAAGGTTGCCCACGCCCAAGGCATAGCCACCGGTCTTGGCGGCCTCCGCCCGCCAGCCGCGCCGCATACCGGCTCACCCGCCGAAATCCGAGATGATCGGTCGGTGGGCCCAGTTGGCCTTGTTCATGGTGGCTTCCCTTCAGTGCGGCTGGCGTCCGCTAGGCGGTCCCATGCCTGGCAGCCGCGCCGAGGTTGCGGGCATGCGCAAGGCTTCTCGAGCCCGAGCGCGCCAATGCATCCTGGAGGGCCTTGCGAGCCGCCGATGCGCCTTCTTCGGTGAGTCGGTAATAACGGCGGCGCGGCCGGGCCGCCTCGCGTGGGTCCAGGTCTTCCCACTCGTCGGTCAACCAGCCGTGGTCCAGGAGCCGTTGCAGGATCGGGTAGGTGGTCCCGGGCAGCAGGCCGGTGCGGGCGGTGATCTCCAAGCCGTAGAGGGCCGCAGTGGGGTCGTCATCCCAGACCTGCAGCAGGGCTTCCAGAACCAGCCGCACGGTTGTCGTCATCCTGGGAGCCATACCTGAAGTCTAGTGAGGGCTTGTCCGAAGTCAACTGAGGCAAGTTTGGGGAAATCGCACCAGAGGCGCATGACTTGCTAGAGTTCTTCAGAGGCTATATCGTGTTTATACATGCGGTGATCTGGCGCTCCTGGATCCACAGGACCGCAACCCGCTCACTGAGGAAAGGAGCGGCGATCGTGTCAACGTCCTCTCAACGGAGCGCGACGCGCTTTCCTGAGGCACGGCCGGTGAGCCGGAAGTGGAAAGCGAAGCGTCGTGGCGGAACCCACCGCAGAGCACGGTGACCATTCAGATGTTGGGCGCGGTCCTGCTGGTGTGCCTGGGACTGCTGCTCGGATCGTCCTGGACTGTCCAAGCCCTTCAACCGAAGCTTCGCCGGCAAGCTGAGGAGCGCCGCAGGCTGAACGAGGAGTGGTCGACGATTTTCGCCGTCCGCACGCAGCAGGACACCTGCCCGCGCTGTGGGAGTCCACTGTCCGAACAAAGCTACTACTTCGCACCAACGCTGGTGAAAGAGCAATCGGATAGGGACAACCGGGCTGCCCGCCAGCTAACCGCACCCGGCGGTGCCTCGTGAGTGTTCAGCAGACGGTGCATCAGAGGGCTGGGATGCCGACGACAAATGCCGACACCAGCCACGCCACGTCAAGCGTCGCCGATCTGTTGTTGCGGGTCGGTGCCGGAGACCCGGTGGCCTGGGAGGATGTCGTGCGCCGGTACGGCAAGCTGGTGTCCGCGACTGTGCGGTCGTTTCGGCTACAGGATGCCGACGCGCTCGACGCGGTGCAGATGACGTGGTTGCGACTGGCCGAGAACTCCCATGGGGTGCAGTTTCCCGAGCGGCTGGGTGGGTGGCTGGCTAGCACCGCTCGCCGTGAATGCCTCTTCATCCTGCATCAGCAAGTGAAGGTGACGCTGCGGTCTATTGAAGCGGCGGCCGAGACTGTCGCCGATCCCTCCGTGGGTCCGGAGCAGCGCGTCATCGACGCCGATACCGCGCGGGCGTTGTGGAAGCTCGTCAGCGAGTTACCGCCGCGGCGGAGAACCCTGTTGCTGGCCTTGTTCACTGACGATTCCCGGCCCTACGCCGAGGCCGCCCGCGACGTCGGAATCCCAGTCGGCGCGATCGGACCCACCCGGGCGCGGGCCCTGCGGCAGCTGCGAGGCAGGCTTGAAGAACATGGGCTGGGACCGGGATGCTCGTCATGAGCACCAGCGGATCGCCCCAGCACGGGGCCCGACCGCCTCGCTCCGACCAGCAGCACGGGTGCGAGCTGCTCATTCTCGGGCGTGATAGTGCATGCGTACGGCTGGGTATGTAATACATATGAGCGACGTTCCCTTCATGACGTTGAACAACGGCGTACGCATTCCCCAGCTCGGCTTCGGCGTCTTTCAGGTGCCGGTGGAGCAGACCGAAGCAGTGGTGTCCACGGCGCTGGAGATCGGGTACCGCAGCATCGACACCGCGGTGGCCTACCAAAATGAGGAGGGCGTCGGAAGGGCGATCGCATCCTCCGGGCTGGCCCGTGACGAGGTCTTCGTGACCACAAAGCTGTGGAACGCCGACCACGGTTACGATCAAGCGCTACGCGCATTCGATGCCAGCCTCAACCGGCTGGGTTTCGACAGCGTGGACCTCTACCTGATCCACTGGCCGGTGCCCGCCACGGATCGGTACGTCGAGACCTGGAAGGCGCTGGAGAAGCTGGCCTCCGACGGTCGGGCGCGGGCGATCGGGGTGTCCAACTTCGGCGTCGAACACCTGCGGCGGTTGGTCGACGAGACCGGCACGGTGCCCGCAGTCAACCAGGTCGAGCTGCACCCGTACTTCCAGCAGACCGACCTGCGTGCCGAGCACGCCGAGCATGGGATCGCCACTGAAGCGTGGAGCCCGCTGGGCCAGGGCGGCGCACTGCTCTCTGACGCCACCATCACCCGGCTCGCCGATCGGCACGGCGCGACGCCGGCCCAGGTGGTGCTGCGCTGGCACCTGCAGCTGGGAAACATCGTGATCCCCAAGTCGGCGAACCCCGCGCGGATGCGGCAGAACCTCGATGTCTTCGGCTTCGAGCTCTCGGCCGAGGATCTCTCCGCGATCGCCGACCTGGAGACCGGCAAGCGGATCGGCCCAGATCCCGCCACCGCCAACTTCGGTACGTGAGCTAGCGCAGCGCGCCGAGCAGGGTGGTCACCGCGCGGTCTTGGGCGTTGTGGCCCATCAGGCCGATCCGCCAGCCGGCACCGGTCAGCGGTCCCAGACCGCCACCGACCTCGATACCGAAGTCATCCCGCAACGCGGCACGGGCCTTGGCGTCCACCACGCCCTCGGGTAGTCGGACCGCGGTGAGCTGCGGTAACCGGTGCCCGTGCTCGGCGAACAATTCGAAACCGTGCTCGGGCAGTGCCATCTGCAGCCGTTCGCCCACTCGCGCGTGGCGTTCCCACACCGCCGGTAGGCCCTCCTCCAGCAGCCGTCCCAGACCCCCGTGCACGGCCGAGATCAGCGTGGAGCTTGCGGTGTGGTGATAGCGGGGTGGGTCGCCCTGGTAGTAGTCGTTCAGCAAGGTCAGGTCCAGGTAAAACGAGCAGACCGGCCGTTCCCGGTCCCGGACCCGCTGCACCGCCCGGTCGGACAGGGTCACCGGCGCGATCCCCGACGGCGCACCCAGGCACTTCTGGGTCGCCGAGTAGCAGGCGTCGATGCCCCAGGCGTCCACCTCCACCGGGATCCCGCCCAGCGAGGTGACGGTGTCGACCACCAGCAGCGTGTCGGTGTCCTGCAACTCGCGCAGTGGGGCGATCTGGTTGCGCACCCCGGTGGAGGTCTCGGCGTGCACCACCGCGACGAGCCGGGCCTGCGGCCGGCGGCGTTGGGCGTCCAGCAGCTGCTCAGGGTCCAGGGGCCGTCCCCACGGCGCATGCACGGCCTGTACCTGCGCACCGACCCGGCGCGCCACCTCGCACAACCGGTCGCCGAAGTAGCCGTTCACCCCGACGATGGCCAGGTCCCCTGGCTCGAGCAGGCTGACCAGGCAGGCTTCCATCCCGGCTGACCCGGTGCCGCTGATCGGGAGGGTGAGCCGGTTGCGGGTGCCGAAGACGGTCCGCAGCTGTTGCGCAGTGTCGGCCACCAGGGTGAGGAACTCCGGGTCCAGATGCCCGAGCACCGGACGGTTCAGCGCCTCGAGGGCCTCGGGGTAGGGGTTGGACGGGCCGGGCCCGAGCAGCAAGCGATCGGAATGCACAGATCCGATCTTGCCACTGTCGTACTGTCGCCGCGATGGACAGCTTGTGCGGTGTGGCGCAGTGGCCGGCGGGCACGGTGGCCGTTGCGGTGGTGGACGCTTCGGGGACGGTGCTCGGCAGCTACGGCCCGCAGGACCGACCGTTCCGCCTGGCCTCGGTGACCAAGCTGCTCTCGGCCTACGCGATGCTGCTGGCGGTGGAGGAGGGGGCCGTCGACTTCGACCAGCCTGCCGGGCCGCCGGACTCCACGGTGCGCCACCTGCTGGCACACACTTCGGGGCTGGCATTCGACTCC
>DASQVB010000244.1:0-11997 GCA_035640975.1 Pseudonocardiaceae bacterium | reverse complement strand
ACGGTGGCCTCATCGTCCACGGGGGCCTCCGATTGGGTGGCAAGATGTGCGCTGATCAGTCCAAGAAGCAGATCGGTGTCGACGGGTTTGGTGACATAGTCGTCCGCCCCGGAGGCGAGGCTCTTCGCCCGGTCCTCCTTCATCGCTTTCGCGGTCACCGCGATGATGGGCAAATCAGCGTAGCGGCTCAGGTTGCGGATCGCCGCGATCGTCGCGTTGCCGTCCAGCTCTGGCATCATCACGTCCATCAGGACCAGGGCGGTGTCATCGTGGCGCTCCAGCGCGCGAACCGCGGCCACCCCGTTGTCGGCGAAGACGACCTGCAGACCGTAGGCCTCCAGAAGGCTGGTCAGCGCGAAGACGTTGCGCAGGTCGTCGTCGACGATCAGGACCTTCTCCCCATGAAAGCGCGCCGCGGCCTCGTCGGGCTCTGAGTGCAGCTGGGGCAGCGATCGGGCTGCTGACACCAGCTCGGCTGACGTGAGCTTGTCGTCCCTCCTGTGGTGTGCTGCCCCGCTGGGCACTCCCGTTGGCCGGGGTAGCTCGGTGACTCCCGGCAGGTAGACCTCGGGCAGATACAGGGTGAAAACACTGCCCCTGCCCGGTTCGCTGCGCACCGCCAGCTCGCCACCGAGCAGCTCGGTCAACTGCCGGCTGATTGACAACCCGAGCCCAGTGCCGCCGTAACGCCGGCTGGTCGTACCGTCGGCCTGCCGGAACGCTTCAAAGATCATAGAAAGTTTGTCGGCGTCGATTCCGATACCGGTGTCAGCGACCTCGAAGGCCACTCGCGCCGACGCGGCCCGCAGCGCCTCACCGGTCACTTCGGCGGCAGATGCCAGCCGGATCCGCAGCTGCACGCCACCTTCGTCGGTGAACTTCAGGGCGTTGGACATCAGATTGCGCAACACCTGCTGCAGGCGCTGTTCGTCGGTGTGCAGGACCGGTGGCAGTGCCGGATCGAGCTCCACGGTGAAGTGCAGCGCTTTCTCCATGGCGAGCGGCTCGCACAGCGCCGTGACATAGCTCACCACGGCGGTTATCGTCACGTCGGACAGCGAGGGGTACATCCGGCCGGCTTCGACCTTGGCCAGGTCGAGGATGTCGTTGATCAGCTGCAACAGGTCACTGCCGGCTGAGTAGATGGTCTTGGCGAATTCGACCTGCTTGGGTGAGAGATTGCCGTCCAGATTGTCGGCGAGCAGCTTGGCCAGTACCAGCGCGCTGTTGAGGGGGGTGCGCAGCTCGTGGGACATATTCGCCATGAAGTCCGATTTGTACCGTGATGCGGCGGCGAGCTGACCGGCCCGTTCCTCGAGCTCCTGGCGAGCCAGCTCGATCTCGGCGTTCTTGATCTCGATGTCGCGATTCCGGGTCGCCAGTAGGGCAGCCTTTTCAGCCAACTCGGTGTTGGACTTCTGCAGCTCGTGCTGCTGGGCTTGCAGGCGCTGGGAACCTGAACCCAGCTCCTGTGCCAGCCGCTGTGATTCGGCCAACAACGCCTCGGTGCGGGAGTTGGCCAAGATGGTGTTGACGTTGACGCCGATCGTCTCCCGAAGCAGTTCGAGCAGGTCGCGGTGCACCGTCGTGAACTGGTTGACTGAGGCGAGTTCGATCACCCCCAACGCCTGATCCTCGAACAGCAAAGGCAGTACGAGCAGGTTGGCCGGTGCAGCGCTGCCGAGGCCGGAGCTGATCGTTGTGTAGTCCGGCGGTGCATCGGTAACCAGGATTACCTGCTTGTCCAGGGCGGCTTGCCCGACCAGTGACTCACCGAGCGCAAAATGGCGAATCGCCGCCCGATCCGGGATGCCATAACCTGCCGTGAACTCCACCATCGGCGGCCCGTCATCCTCCCGGCAAACCAGGAAGAATGCCCCTTGCTGCGCCGACACCAGCGGAGCCAGTTCGCTCATCACCAGCGTCGCGACGGTAGCCAGATCGCGGTGGCCCTGCATGAGACCGGACAACCGGGCGAGGTTGGTCTTGAGCCAGTCCTGTTCCTGGTTGGCCCGGATGGTCTCCTTGAGGGTGGCGATCATCTGGTTGATGTTGTCTTTGAGTTCAGCCACTTCGCCGGAGGTCTCGACGGTGATCTGCTGGGTCAGATCGCCGGCGGTCACCGCAGTGGCCACCGCGGCGATCGCGCGCACCTGAGTGGTGAGGTTGCTCGCCAAGCCGTTGACGTTCTCGGTCAATTGCTGCCACGTGCCGGACACGCCGATCACCTCGGCCTGCCCGCCGAGCTTGCCCTCGGTGCCGACCTCGCGGGCCACCCGGGTCACCTCGGAGGCGAATGCGGACAGCTGGTCCACCATGGTGTTGATCGTGGTCTTGAGTTCCAGGATCTCGCCTCGAGCGCTCACGTCGATCTTCTTGGACAGGTCCCCGCTGGCCACCGCGGTGGTCACCTGCGCGATGTTGCGCACCTGGCTGGTCAGGTTGTCGGCCATGAAGTTGACGTTGTCGGTGAGGTCCTTCCAGGTGCCGGCGACGTTGGGCACCCGGGCCTGGCCGCCCAGGGTTCCCTCGGTGCCGACCTCGCGGGCCACCCGGGTCACCTCGTCGGCGAACGCGCTCAGGGTGTCGACCATCCGATTGATCGTCTCGGCTAAAGCGGCGACCTCGCCGCGGGTCTCCACGGTGATTTTCTTCGAAAGGTCACCACCGGCCACCGCGGTGGCCACCGCGGCGATGCTGCGTACCTGGCCAGTCAGATTCTCCGCCATCCCGTTGACGTTGTCGGTGAGCGCTTTCCAGGTGCCGGCCACCCCACGCACCTGGGCCTGGCCGCCCAGCTTGCCCTCGCTGCCGACCTCGCGGGCGACCCGAGTGACCTCGTCGGCGAACGCGGAGAGCTGATCGACCATGGTGTTGAGGGTGTTCTTGAGCTCGAGGATCTCGCCGCGAGCATCCACGGTGATCTTGTGATTGAGATCGCCTCCGGCTACTGCGGTGGCCACTTGCGCGATGCTGCGCACCTGGCCGGTGAGGTTGCCGGCCATCACGTTGACCGAATCGGTCAGGCCTCGCCACGTCCCGGCCACCCCGGGCACCTGGGCCTGGCCGCCCAGAATGCCCTCGCTACCGACCTCGCGGGCCACCCGGGTCACCTCGGCCGCAAACGCCGAGAGTTGGTCGACCATGGTGTTGAGGGTGTCTTTGAGCTCCAGCAGCTCCCCAGACACCTCGACGGTGATCTTACGGCTGAGGTCTCCCCGAGCTACCGCGGTGGCCACTTCGGCAATGTCACGCAGCTGGGCGGTGAGGTTGCCGGCCATCACATTGACCGAATCGGTCAGATCTCGCCAGGTGCCGGCCACCCCAGGGACCTGCGCCTGACCACCCAGGCGACCCTCGGTGCCAACCTCGCGGGCTACCCGGGTCACCTCGGCGGCGAATAGCGACAACTGATCGAGCAGCCTGTTGACGCTGTGGCCCAACCGCGCGAAGTCACCCCGCAGTAGCTGGTCAGACACCCGTGACGACAGGTCACCCTCGGATACCGCGGTCAGAACTCGAGCCAACTCGGTGGTCGGGCGGGTCAGATCCTCGATCAGGCCGTTGGTCGCCGCCGCTGCGATCGACCACCCGCCGGTGCCATCATCGGCGAGCCGCTCCTCCGTCCGACCCTCTTGGCCGACAGCCTCGCGCACCCGGACGAGCTCGCCGACCAGAGATTGGTTGCGCTCGGCGATCTGGTTGATCACCGTACCGATCCGCCCGACAAGGCTGGTGTCATTGATCACCAGCCGGCGCCGGAAATTGCCGTCGCGTAACTCTTCCAGGGCAAGCAGGAGCCGTTCCAGCGCGGCGGAATCGGCCGGATCCACTCGTTCCGATATCGATCCCAAGGCCGACACGGGCTGCGCGCTCACGTGAGCCTCCCAGAACACCATGTTATTGACGGACGCCCGTAGAGTGCCACGATCGGCCGTCAGTTTCGACCCTGAGCACACCGCCCCTCGGGCTACCCTCGTCGCGACGCGTTCTGCAACCGGGTGAGGAGATGCAGTGGCATCTGACGTGAACCCCGTTGCCGATCTGCTGGTGCCAGGGTTGCCCCAGCTACTCGACGGTATGAACCAAGCCGTCATCGTGCAGGACCCGTGCGGCCGGATCCATCTGCTGAACGTGACGGCCCAGCGGCTGTTTCCCGAGTTGGGCGTCGGCGATGAATTGGATAGCAGCGACGAGTCCTTCGTCGCCGAGTCCGGCGGACGCCGGGTGTCCGGACGGCTGCAGCGGCTCGCCGATGGCTGGCAAGCCTGGGTGGTCAGCGAAGTCCCCGAGGTTTCCGGGACCGCTGCAAGCGTCGGGGTCGTCGGGGCCACTGCCAAGACGGCTGACCACCACGAATTCATGCTGGCTGCTGGACGCGAGCTCGCGGGAGGAGTGGCCCATGACGCGGCAGCGGCAGCCCTGGTCCGGATGGCGGTGCCGATGCTGGGCGAGCAGGCCGCCGTGCTGCTGCCGGCGCCGCGGGCGAGGATGTCGTGGTGGCGTTTCGGGCACGGCGAGGCCCGGCCGGCCCGCGGTACCAGCCGGGCGCCCGCCATTCGAACGGCTCCAGTTCTGGCCAGTGCGATGCGGGGGGTCACCGGGGACATGGCCACGGTGCCGGCCGACGAGCTGGTGACGTTGACCGCGGCGCTCGGTCCTGACATCACGCAACGGCGGCCGGTCGTGGCGACGCCGCTGCGAGGGCTGCAACGGACTGAGGGGTTGCTGGTAGTGGTCCGGCCGGTCGCGACCGAGCTGCTTGCACCTCTGGCGGCGCTGGCCGGCCCGGCGCTCGAGGCTGGGCGGCGGCGGCGAGCCCGAGCTGCCGCTCTGACTCAGCTGCAGGCGCCACTGCTGCCACTGGCGCCCGCGGCGTTGCCGGAGCTGCCTGGGGTGCAACTGGGCGTAGCGCATCGCGCCGCTCCTGGCGAGCTGGTGGTGGGCGGTGACTTCTACCTCATCCGTCCTCTCACGGACGAATACACCCTGTTCGCTCTTGGCGACGTCTGCGGAAAGGGCGCCGAGGCCTTGGCGGAGAGCAGCCGAGTGCAGCACTCGCTGACCGCGTTGATGATCATTGAGCAGGAGCCGGCCCGGTTGCTGGACCTGCTCAATCGCGCGCTGCTGGCCGGCGGCCGCACCGTCTTCACCACGCTGGTGCTCGGCGCGCTACAGCCTGTTGCGAGAGGGCTGACGCTCACGTTGACCGCCGGCGGCCATCCCGCGCCGTTGGTGTTGCGCGATGATGGCCACGTCGAGGAGGTCGCGGTGCCCGGAACGGTAGTGGGAATCCTACCTGACGCCCGTTTTGGCCGGATCTCCCTCACCCTGAAGCCGGGAGAGACCTGCCTGCTCTACAGCGACGGCGTCACCGAGGCTGCCCGCCGCACTGGAGAGGAGCAGGAGCAGTTCGGGCCGGCTCGGCTGGCTGCGTGCTTGCGTGGCTGCGTCGGAATGACCGCGCAGGCGGTGGCCAGCCGCATCGAAGACACTGTCACCGACTGGCTGGGGCACAATGATGGCGACGACTTGGCGGTGCTGGCCATCCAGGCCGTTGCACGCACCTAGTTAGGTTTGCGCCATCGCCGACCCGGCCGCGTAGCACGCGTTGTGATGCGCCCGATATCGTGCGCCATGTGAGCAGCGATTTCGCCGACATCATGGATCTTCAGGTGACCGAGCACGGTTCCGACGCACGCATCGTCACCGTGCTGGGCGAGGTCGATGCGCTGACCGCGCCGGAACTGGCGGCCTTCCTGACCGCGCAGCTGGCAACTGCCCGCGTCGTGGTGGTTGATCTCGATGGCGTGGACTTCCTAGGATCTGCGGGGTTATCCGTGCTGTTCGAGGCGAACCAGCAAGCTGGCCGGCAAGACCGTGTTCTGCGGTTGGTGTGCAACTCCCGGATCGCCAATCGGGCGCTGGAGGCCACTGAGCTGAAGGAGCACTTCTCCTTCGCCGACAACGTGCCGGATGCCCTCACGGATTCACCCTAATAGGTGGTTTAGCGGCCCGCAACGCCGGGTAGTGAGGAGAGTAGGGGCCACCCTCGGGGGCGGGTGCGCCGTGAGATTTACCGGCGCAACCCGCTTATTCTGCGCTTGCTACCGCCCGCAGTCTCGCCGTCCTAGCCCTAGCCAAGTTTGGATCTTGTGGACACAGACCGTTCCATCCTCAACGGCCATGCAGCGTCGCCGGCTTCTGCTCCGGAGTCTGGGTTGTCACTTGAGCTGCGCACCACGGCCAGTGCCCTCGTCATCCCCACGATCCGCTCGGTTGCTGCCGACCTTGCCGCACGGGCGGATTTTGACTTGGACTCGATCGACGACCTGCGGATGGCAGTCGACGATGTGTGCGCCATGCTGGTCCGGATCGCTGCCAGGGATGCCACTTTGAGCTGCAGCTTCATCGTCCGAGCGGACCGGATCGAGCTGGCTGCGGAAATCGACGCGGACGCCTCGGCGGGCCCGCTGCCGACGAAGTCTTTCGGGTGGCGGGTCTTGGAATCCCTTGCCGACGACGTCAGCGTTGCGTACTTGCCGGGTGTCCACGGCGAGGGTGGCAGGGTCTGTATCACCCTGGCCAAAGGCGCCGTGGCCGTGCCACAGACGTGACGTCGCCCGGTTCGTCAGCCGCCGCCACCCGCGACGGTGAGTACGCGCATCTCATTCCGTTGCAGCAACGCTATGCCGAGCTGGCGCCCAACGATCCTGACCGGCAGCGGCTACGCGAGCAGCTGATCAACGGTTACCGTCCGATGGCCGAACACATCGCACGCCGGTTCGCCGGTCGCGGCGAACCACTGGATGACCTGGTGCAGGTCGCCACCATGGGGCTGATCAACGCCGTGGACCGGTTCGAGCCAGACCGCGGTTCGGACTTCTTCTCCTTCGCGGTGCCCACGATCACCGGCGAGGTGCGCCGGTACTTCCGCGACCACGGTTGGTCGACGCGGGTGCCGCGCCGGCTCAAGGATCTTCACATTGCCATTCGGGGCACCCTGGCCGAACTGTCCCAGCAACTCGGTAGGGCGCCGCGTCCCAGTGAGATCGCCGTCCGGCTGGACTTGCCGCTTGCTGACGTGATCGAGGGACTGCGCGCTGGAGATGCCTACCGAAGCTCATCTTTGGACGAGATGCTCGGCTCCGGGGAGGGTAGCGCGACCCTCGGCGAACTCATGGGTGGTCTGGACAGTGACCTCTCGCTGATCGACGATCGGGAAGCGCTGCGCCCGCTACTGGCTGACCTCGCACCCCGGGAACGGACGATCCTCACACTGCGATTCTTCCGCCAGATGACGCAGACTCAGATCGCCGAGCAGGTCGGCATCTCGCAGATGCACGTCTCGCGCGTGCTCCGCCAGACACTGGCCGAGCTACGGGAACGGATGTCCGTTCCGGACTGACTGGTGAGCGTGCAACGGCAGGAGGGATCAGATGCGCGACGAGGAGTTCATCACCGAGGTGCAAACCAGGGCTGGGTTGGCTACTCGCGCCGAAGCCGAACGCGTCACCCACGCGACGCTGGCGGTTCTGGGCGAGCATCTACCGGACAGTGTGGCCGGCGCGGCGGCGGCCGCCTTGCCGGAGCGGCTTGGTGAGCAGCTGTGGGGCCGAGCAGCGCGGTCGCAAGCGACCGCAGCGCAGGCAGGAAGATTGAGCAGAGGGGTGGAGCGAGGCGAGGGTAGCTGGCCCGGTGACAACACCAGCGCCGACGCCGATATCGACGCCGAGGATCTCCGGGTGGTAGACCGATCACCCAACAATGGTGTCAGCTGATCCGCAGCACGGTTACCGGCTCGGCCCTGGGTAGGGAAAAGGTCACACTAGTCACCGGCGGTAACTCGGGTATCAGTAGGTCGGTGTGCGTCGCGTTCGCCAAAGGAAGGCGCCGACATCGCGTTGGTCTATCTGTCCGGACGATTCTGACGCGAATCGTCGGACTACACCGGGAAGTGCTCGCCCCGATCGGCGGCGAGACCCTTCCCGCCCGAGGGCATGGGCCCATGGCGGCCGACTGGCGGTCGGCGGATTACAGCGAAATGCATGCGGGTAACCACCCAGCATGGACAACGGCCAACTATCCGCCCGCGAGGCCAAGCTTGCGGCGACGCCGCCGGACAAGCTGTTCATTTCCCTGCGCGAGCAGCTCGACAACATCCGGGAGTGGAACGAGCGGCGCCGGTGGGGGTTGCGCGCTGACGATCTCGATTCCGTTGATCTTATCCCCTCGGCGGCCTCCTCGGCTGAGAACAAGCCGCTCGTCGTTGATGTCATCGCGGTCTACCTCAGCGGCAACGACCAACTCAACGGCGTCCGACGCACATGCCACGAACTGTGGACGGTGGCCGGCGAGCAGCAGCCGCACACCTGGTGCTGGGACTGGTACTGGGACAAGTGGATGGATCGCCCCAAACCAGTGCGCCTGTTCGACGGAATCGTCCATCGGCCTGGTGTCCGCCGGGTGACAGTCGACCTGGGTGCCCACTTCCAACCCGGCCGCTACTCGCGAGCCAGTAGCGTTCGCGGTCAAGACTCAGCGCATGCCGAAGTGCTCGCCGCTGCTGCGCACTTCCCGCGGTGGATCTGGGCCATGGACGGCAAAACAATCCCCTACACCTGGGTCGCGGGCTATGAGGTGATGATTCGGGAGCGCCCGAGCCCTGAGCGGCTACCCGCACTGAGTTGGAGCGGGTTTCGGCACACCATGAGTCTTACCGCTAGTTGGACCGATCACGCCCACAGCGGATGGGCAGCGCCGACCTGCGAGAGCTGACCGCGTTGTCATCACAGGTTCAACGCGGTGGTCCGCTTTTGCTCGGCCGGTGTATCCGCACCCGGTCGAGCCGCCCGTCCTCGATCTCGGCGGTCATCCAACTGCAGGTCGGCTGGCGGCGCCGGTCGGTCGGGGAACCCGGATTCAACAGTCGCAGCCCAGTAGAGGACACCGTGTCCCACGGGATGTGGCTATGCCCGAATATCAACACGTCGGTGTCCGGAAAGCGGTCGGCGCACCGTTGCTCCCGGCCGCGCGCCGGTCCGGTCTCATGCACGACCGCAAGCCGCACACCGTCGAGCTCAGCCGTCGCGATGTCCGGCAACCTTGCCGACAACGACGGCCCGTCATTGTTGCCGACCACTGCGATCAGCCTATTCGCCCTGGCCAGCAGCGTATCCAGTAACTGCACGCATACCCAGTCCCCGGCGTGCACCACGACGTCGGCGTCGTCCACGGCCCGCCACAGCTGCTCGGGGAGGTCCCGAGCGCGCTTCGGGACGTGCGTGTCGGCCATCAGTAGCAGTTTCACGTTGCTAAAATAGACTTCCCTGCGCAGTCCCCAGCATCTGCTCGCGCACCAGCGGAATCGGTGGGCCGCCGTAGGACAGGAAACGATCGTGAAATTCGCGCCAGGCGGCGCGTCCGCCACGGTCGGCAGTCCAGTCCGCGCGCAGCTTGCGGATCATCAGCTTACCCATCGTGTAATTGAGATAGCCCGGGTCATAAGTGCCGCGCGCCGCCTGCTGGCGCGCGCTGCCGGGATCCTGATATCCCTGTTCACGGAACATCGTCTCGCAGCTCGCCATGCTCATGCCCTGCGTGTGCATGCCAATCGCGCACAGGAAGCGCACGTTGCGCAGCAGCGCCTCGCCGAGCTGGCCGATGTGCACCTCCGGCGCGCCATTACCGAGACCCGCTTCCCACATCATTTCTTCGGTGTAGTGCGCCCAGCCTTCGGCGTAGGCATAGCCGACGAACAGTTGCCCGATCTTGGACGACGAGCGGTTGGCGTGCAGGAACTGCAGGAAATGTCCCGGCCAGACTTCGTGCGCTGAGGTGAACAGCAGGCCGGACTTACCCGGCACGTAGGCGTCCTGTTCGGCCTTGGACCAGGATGGATCAGGCGGCGCGATGTAGTAGACCGATGGCATGCCCTTGTCGTACGGACCGGGGATATCGATGTAGGCGAAGTTCGAGCGCTGGTACGGCGGTGCTTCCGCGACCAGCGCTTGTTCGGTACCGGGAATGCTGACGAGATCGTGATCGACGATGAACTGGCCGAGCATGCCGAGCTGAGCGCGCGCGCCTTCTACCGGGCCGCCGATCGGCTTGTCCGCTTGCACCTTGGCGACGCAGGCTTCGATCGTCGCGCCTGGCAGATATTCCATGCACGCCTGCTTGAGCGCGGCGAGATTGCGCTCGAGATCAGCACGGCCCACGCTTTCCAGCTCCGCGAGCGGAGTCGTGACACCCTCGGTCCTGCGGAGCATGTCGGCGAACTTCGCTGGGCCGAGTGCGAAGTTCTCGGTGGCCTGCGGCAGGCCGCTGTTGAGCCAGTCCGCAAGGTCCTGCATCGCTTGAGCCGCTGGCTCGATCGTGCTCGCCAGTTCGGCCTGCAGCGCCGGATCCTTCACCTCGGCGAAGATCTTCGGCACATCGTTCCGGTAGAAATCCGGAAAGCCGCCGAAGCCGTCGATGCCGTACTGGATGAAGCTTCTCGGCAACGGCGTGCGCAGGTTTGCGCGAATCTGCGCGGTAGCCGCGGGTACGGCGCGCGCGTAGCCGATGAATGCGGCGAGGCGCTTGTCAGCCGATGCATAAGGACGCGTGAGATACACGCTCGGATCAAGACCGCCGAGGTAGAATGACGGATTTGTGAACGGCTCCTGCGCTTCTTCCAGCCAGAACAGATCAGCGTCGATGTTTGACAGGAGGTATTGTCGCTCAAAGCGTTGCGCAGCGCTCAGCGCGTTGTGGTCGAATGCTTCAGCCTCCGTGCGCTGCGTATTCAGCCACTGCACCTCGGCGCGGATACCGGCTGCGCTCCAGTCCGGCAAGCGGCCGTCGTAATCGTGGCGCCCTTGCTGGACGGCGAAGGTAGGGTTGAGCGCGAAGTAGCCTTCCTCGAACTGGTTCAGGTGCTCCGTCCATTCGGTGCTGTCGGCGGTTCGGGTGGCGCTTTCGGGCGGCGGCGCTGCCGTGGTTTCGCAACCACAGGCCAGGACGGCGAGCAGCATAGCGATAGCACCGACGATGCGCCATACGGGTACCGAATGGGCCATGAGATTCCCCCGAGAACGACCGGACTGGCCCCAACCTAGTTGCAGCGGAATCGAAACGCCACAACGATTATGAGTTGGCGATGCCCTGGGGGAAGATGAACACCCGGTTGGGATCATAGCGCTGCGCGACCTGGCGCAACCGAGGCAGGTTGTCGCCGTAGTAGGCCTGCGCCCAGTTGGGCATGCTGTCCTCGAGGTAGTTGACGTACGCGCCGTCACCGACGATGCCAGTCAACCTGTTCCGCACGTGGGCCACCGTCGAGGCCGCCGCTGTCCGGTCCGCCAGGTTGTCTTCACGTAGATCTGCATGGTGGCCAAAGCCCCTCGGTGGGGAAACGCCGTGTCAGCCGATTCGACTCTGCCAACTACGCCGCCGAGACCGTCGATGAGATCAGAACGGTCCGGCCGTCGCACACCGAAGCGATCTGGGCAGGGTCGGCCACCGGCGCAGTCATCCTCCGCGACGAGGCCACGAATGCCTCGCGATTCCAGCGCCAGCCCTTGGCCTGGCCGTGGCACTCGGCGGCCGATGTGGACGAGCAGCCGGCGAAGTAGCGCATCGCGTCGAGATAACCGTGCTGGGCCACGGTGTGCAACGTCGGCTGGCTAGCGATCCGATCGATCAGATCAGTGAGCAACGGACTCAGCGCGCTTGCCGCGCCGACACAGCAGCCCAGGACCGTACAGCTCGGTGGGCTGGCACCCATGATGTGGCAGTTCGAGCACAGTTCGTCGGGCATGCTGGTGATCCACTGCTGCCAGCCGCCGAGTACGTCGGGCACCGAGCCCGCCGGGAAAGCGAGCATGAAGGTGGCTACCTGCGGCGCAGGCACGGTGTCGAAGGTCAACGACGTGACGATGCCGAAGTTGCCGCCACCGCCACCGCCGCCCCGCAACGCCCAGAGCAGGCCCGGCTCCGCCGATGCCGACACCG
>DASQVB010000243.1:0-4440 GCA_035640975.1 Pseudonocardiaceae bacterium | reverse complement strand
CTGCTGAGTTACCGCCGCACCGATCGCCTCGACGGTGACGGCGTGGCAGGAGCACACCTGGGCGCCCGCCGGTAGCGCACCGGCGTCCAGCTCAGCACCGGACGGGGAGATCAGTGCTCCTGGGTCTGCCGGCAACTCGGCGCCGACCAACGCACGCAGCGTGCCGTAGGCCTCGGCGTCGCCCACCAATACCCCGCCGAGCAACGTCCGGGCGTCATCGGAGACGACCAGCTTGGCGTACCGGCCAGCGATGGGGTCGTTGTGCACGACGTCCAAAGCGCCCTCAGTCTTGCCGTGGGCATCACCGAAGCTGGCCACATCGACCCCGAGCAGCTTGAGCTTGGTGGACATGTCGGCGCCGGGGAAGGTGGCGTTGCCGCCGAGCAGTCGGTCGGCCACTACCTCGGCCATCGCGTAACCGGGGGCGACCAGCCCGTAGCAGCGGCCCTCGACCGCTGCGCACTCGCCGATCGCCCAGATGTCCTCGTCGTAGGTACGGCAGCGGTTATCGACCAGCACACCACCGCGCTCACCGACTGAGAGCCCGGCGTCGCGGGCCAGCGCATCGCGCGGTCGTACCCCGGCGGAGAACACCACGACATCGGTGTCGAGTTCGGTGCCATCGGCAAGCCGGACCAGCAGCCGTCCCCGATCGGGTTCGATGGCCTGGGTGGCGTGGCCACAGTGCACCCGCACCCCGAGGTTTTCGATGAATCGGCGCAGCAGCGCCCCCCCGCCCTCGTCCACCTGCATCGGCATCAACCGGGGAGCGATCTCGACCACATGCGGGGACAGTCCGAGCTGGCGCAGCGCATGGGCAGCTTCCAGGCCGAGCAGCCCGCCACCGACCACCACTCCGGAGCGGCGACCCGCGGCCGTCGTCTGCATCGCACGTTGCGCCGCCGCGCGAATGGCGTCGAGGTCCTCCGGGGTGCGATAGACGGAACAACCGGGCAGGTCATGGCCGGGGACCGGGGGCACGAACGGTGCCGATCCGGTGGCCAGCACCAGTGCGTCATAATGGACCCGGTGTCCGGACGCGGTGCGGACTCTGCGCTTACGCCGGTCGATCGCCACGCACGGGTCACCTAGTCGCAGTTCCACGCGGTCGTCTTCGACAGCGGGCAGCGCCAGCGTCTGAGCGTCCCAGGAGTCCACATAGGACGATAGAGCGACCCGGTCGTAGGCGGGCCTGCCCTCCTCGGCAAGGACCACGATCCGCCACTGCCGCGCAATGTCGCGGCCGATCAAGGCCTCCACCATGCGGTGCCCGACCATGCCATGGCCTGCAACGACGAGAGTACGCATCACGCGCCTCCTTCCTGCCATGCAGCGGCTGGGTGGTGAACCACTCCATAACAGAGCAGCTCACCAGCCGTCTTAATATCTTCCGGCCATGGTTGCCATCTTGAGCGCTCGGCGTGAACGCGGTGTTTCGGCACTGTTTCGTCACACCCCGGCATAGGCCAGCCGCGGGTGTTCGGGCACCGTAGCCGGTGCCGGACGCAGATAAACAACGTAGGTGACGACGACACACGCCGCGTAGAAAGCCATGAAGGTCCAGAACGCAGGTATCCCGGACTGCGCGGTGAGGAAAGACTGTCGGAAAGCGAGGTTGATAAGCAGCCCACCCATAGCGCCGATCGAGCCGGCGATTCCGATCACTGCGCCGGATAGCCGACGCGCCCTCATCAGCGCAGGTCTTCCCAGCTCGCCAGCTTCGATCGCCACTTTAGCCTTGCCGGCGAAGATTGACGGGATCATCTTGTAGGTCGATCCGTTGCCGATTCCGGAGAGCACGAACAGACCGATGAAGCCAGCCACGAACAACGACAACGACTTCTGCTCGGAGGCCATGATTACCAAGCCGGTAGCCAGCGCCATCCCGAAGAAGTTCGAGAGGGTTACCTTCGCGCCGCCGAACCGGTCAGCCATCCAACCGCCGACCGGACGGATCAGCGAGCCGATCAGCGGGCCGATGAACGCGACCGAGGCGGCCTGCAGCGGAGTGCGGCCGAACTGGGTTTGCAGCACGAGACCGAAGGCGAAGCTGTAACCGATGAACGAGCCGAACGTGCCGATGTAGAGGAACGACATCACCCAGGTCTGCGGCTCCCGGACCGCCTCGCGAAGCGCGCCTCTGTCGTTACGCACCGAGGAGATGTTATCCATGAAAACCGCGGCGCAGATAGCGGCGATCACAATCAGTGGAATGTAGACGGCAAGCACCAAACGTGGGTAGGCGGTGCCGGCCGTCGCGATCACCAACAGGCCGAGCAACTGTACCGCGGGCACACCGATGTTCCCGCCGCCGGCGTTGAGTCCCAGCGCCCAACCCTTGCGGCCCTCCGGGAAGAAAGTGTTAATGTTGACCATGGACGAGGCGAAGTTGCCACCACCCAGGCCACCGAGTGCTGCGACCACCATAAACGTGGTGTAGGACGTGCCCGGTTCCATGACAATGATCGCCACAAATGTCGGGATGAGCAGCAACAATGCACTGACGATGGTCCAGTTGCGCCCACCGAACCGGGCCGGTGCCATGGTGTATGGGATCCGGATCAGCGCGCCGATCAGCGCAGGCATCGCCACCAGGAAGAACTTGCCGGCAGGGTCAATGCCGTAGGCCGGGCCCATGAACAACACGAGAACTGACCAGACCGTCCACATCGAGAACCCGATGTGCTCGGCGACGATCGAGAACCACAGGTTGCGATTCGCCACCCGCTTGCCCGTCTTTTCCCAGAATCCAGGATCCTCTGGCTCCCAGTGATCAATCCATCGCCCCCCGAGAGCCGGCCTGACCGGCACGGCCGGCTTCATCTCGGTGGTACTCATCGTGCCTCCTGAGCTGGTGGGTACGATGAGTGACGCTAAGTGCCGGTTATGTTCGTTGTGTTGCTGCTTGTTGCAGCGCCGAGAACTCCCGTTCACACAGTGGGGCAGTTCCGGCGTGAGGCCACCTCATGCAACGGTGTCGGCGATCGGTGCGAAATCTGGATGCACCGCGGGGGGTGGCAGCGGTAGCGTCGTCGCATGATCTACTGAAGCCCAGTCCTGCTCCGCCGAGTGCGGGCGGATGAGGTTCGCCGGTTGCGCGGACGCTGCCGAACTTTTACTGGGGACGCCCTCGAACTTGTCAATCCGAACCCACGTCCGGACATCGAGCGCTATCAGCACGCACGTCCAGTTCAAGGAGATCTCATGGGACAAGAGCCTGAAACCGCGGCCCAATCAGACGATGCCATATCGCCGGTACCCAACCGCCGCGAGCGCCGCGGCGGGAAGTCCAGGGAGCACGCCAGCAGCGGCGGTAAGCCCACCGTGGGGCGCAGACCCGCCCCGGTGGTGCCGTCCCGGCAATACTCCACACGCCGCCGCAGCGGAGGATGAACTGCTCGTGAGTGGCATTCGGTGCTAGCACCGAATGCCACTCACGAGGTCAGTACGTGGGCTGGGAGGGATCCACTTGCTTGGCCCAGGCCAGCACCCCGCCTCCGACGTGCACGGCGTCCCGGAAGCCCGCCTTGTGCAGCGCGGCCAGCGCCTCGGCGGAGCGCTGCCCGGACTTGCAGTGCAGCACGAGTGGCTTGTCCTGTGGCAGCTCCGCCAATGCCTCACCGGACAGGATGCGGTCCTTGGGGATCAGCGTGGATCCCGGGATCTTGACAATCTCGTACTCGTGCGGCTCCCGGACATCGATCAGTGCGAATTCCTTACCGGAGTCGATCATCTCCTTGAGCTCGACGGCGGTGATTGTCGAGCCCGCTGCGGCGTCGGCGGCGGCGTCGCTGACCGTGCCACAGAACTCCTCGTAGTCAATCAGCTCTGTGATCGGCTCAGCCGCCGGGTCCCTGCGGATCCTAATGGTGCGGTAGCTCATCTCCAGCGCGTCGTACACCATCAGCCGGCCCAGCAACGGCTCACCGATTCCGGTGATCAGCTTGATGGCCTCGGTCACCATGATCGAGCCGATCGACGCGCAGAGCACGCCCAGCACGCCGCCCTCGGCGCAGGACGGCACCATCCCGGGAGGTGGCGGCTCCGGGTACAGGTCGCGGTACTGCAGACCCTGACCGCCAGGGGCGTCAGCCCAGAACACTGATGCCTGACCCTCGAAGCGGAAGATCGAGCCCCACACGTAGGGCTTACCGAGCAGCACGGCAGCGTCATTGACCAGGTAGCGGGTGGCGAAGTTGTCCGTGCCGTCCAGGATGAGGTCATAGTTGCGGAAGACGTCCAGCGCATTCGACGAATCCAGCCGCAGCTGGTGCACGTCCACCTGAACGAACGGGTTGATCTCCCGGATGGAGTCCCGGGCGGACTCGCCCTTGGGCCGGCCGATATCGGACTGGCCGTGGATCACCTGGCGTTGCAGGTTGGACTCGTCGACCTCGTCGAACTCGACGATGCCCAGCGTGCCCACTCCGGCGGCGGCTA
>DASQVB010000242.1:0-4753 GCA_035640975.1 Pseudonocardiaceae bacterium | reverse complement strand
GGGCATAGGCGGACAGCTCGTCGAGGTCGGCGTCGGTGGTGTGGAAGGCCCGAGCTCGGTCGGGTTCGCGGCGGCCGTCGGTCTTGGCCCACGCCACGCCAGGGGTGTCCTCGCTGATCTCGTGCGCCGCTGCGCCACGTTTGCGGACCCCGTCACCGAGGACCATGTCGACCTGGGTGGGCTCGTCAAGCCGCATCGCGATCTTGATGGGGAACAGGTGCCGAAAGTCGATGATCTCCTTGCGTGGGTCTTGGATCTGCCCGATCACGCACACTCCCGGAGCCCGGCCCTGGGACAAGATGGATTGCAGCGCTGCGTTGGCTCGTTTGCGGAGTCCGTTATCGGGTTGGTAGGCGATCACGTCGGCCAGCTCGTCGATGACCAGCAGGATGAACGGCTGTCCGCAGGCCGGTGACCATTTCCGGCTGCCGTGCTGACGGAGTTCCCCGGCACGTTGGCGGGTGAGGGCAGCGACATGTTCGAGCAGTTCGACGGCTTCGGCGCCGTTGGTGCAGACCAGTGCGTGAAACAGGCCGGGTGCGCGTCCGAGTTCCATGCCGCCCTTGGGGTCGATGCCGAACACCTGCACCAACCCGCAGCGGATCCACGGAGCAAGAGCCCGCAGCACTGCCCACATCACCGAGGACTTGCCGGCATCGCTGACCCCGGCGACGAGGATGTGCCGATCGAGGAGGCGAAGCAGCCAGGGCTTGCCCGATTCCGTACGGCCGACCAGAACCCGAGCCAGGTCTACACTCGCGCCGGGCTCCCGCAGCATCGGCACCATGAGCGGCTGGGCTAGTGGATCGTTGTGGATCAGGTCCAGCCAGATCCGGCGTGGCCGATCTACCCGGACCCGGCAGTACTGGGCGCCGAAGGAGTTCGCAAGCTCCTCGGCCTGCGCGGCGTAGGTCGCAGCGCTCTGCCCGTGTAGCAACCGCACGCCGACTCGGTCGCGCCACCCGTCAGCGCGGACCAGGCGAATCCTCGGGTAATGCGTTCGGTGCAGGCCAGGACCGGTGCGCTTGGTCAGCTCCGAGAACAGCATCACCCGCCGCCAGCGCCAGGCGTAGACCACAGCGCGGCGCCATTCCGAACGCACCTGCCGCCCCACGGTTCGTGTGAAGGAGTCAGGGTGCTGCCATGCCCATACCCCACTTACGAGCCCGAGGACGGCGAGCAACTTCACCGGCGTCCACCACGAGTAGGCCGATCCCAGACCGAGCAGCACCGCCGCGCCGACCAGAGACACCGGGTAACGCCACACCCGGCGGGCGACAAACGCCGTCGCTGTCGCTGCGACGGCCGCAGCGATGATCGGCGAGGCCACCAGCAGCACCTTGCGGGGCAACATCGTCCACCACGGCAACCGTGGCCGCTCCACCTCCAGCGGGGCCGGATCGACCCATCGCGAGTACTCAACCGGACGCATCACCGAGCACCCCCAACACATGCCACATCGCCCGAGACGTGCTGGCCAAGGTGGTTGGGCCCCATTCGTGAAATATTCGGGACTGGCGCATCATGCGCGCCGTGTTCTATCCTTCTCACTGTTCACTCCGGAATCTGGTGTGGACAGCGCAGAAGCGGACAAGGTTGGTAGCCGAAGTCTCCGCTTCTGCGCGTACGTCAGTCACTTTTGTTATGCGGGCATGCGGAATTACCGCACCACCCACCGGGTGCGTTCTCTGGACCTTCCTGTCGTACTGGTTATTGCAGGCTGCGGCAGCCACCACAGATCGAATCAGGACCGGCTGGCAGGAACGCACTACTCCCGCACCTACGGCAGCTCTGCCACGTCAAGCGAACCCGCCACCGACGAGCACGCCGCCGCTCCATCAGCGCAGCCCAACGACCCCTGAACCTCGTCTGCCGCTGCCTCTCAGGGCTAAAGCGTCCTCCCCTCACGTAACAACTCCCCCTGCGATTTCTCGGACGGTTCCATTACTGTCACGACTCACTCTCGTTCCGCCTACCGGAATTCCTCGATGCGACTCCTCTCGCGCCAAACCCAGCACATGTATCAATTGATCAACATGCCCTGGTTCCATGATCGCCTCCCAGGTGAGCGGCGGCACGATGGACATCCACACATGTCCGCGATACGTCGTGACGACTACCGTCACAGACACACCCTCTCGGCCTTTAACCGAGACCCTGCGAGGTAATCCGTCTCCCGGATGGCTGGCACGATTACTCCCGAGACCCTCGGTATGCGGTACAGAATTCATCCCGGTTACGATCGACTGTCGTTGCCGCCTTCCTTGTGTTGTCATGACTCACCACCGGTCGTGAGGGCATGACCTGGATCGAGATCGGCTGCGATCCGGGAGGCTTCCCGCGCCAGGTCCCGGCAGAACCGGGCCAGAACCACCGCCCCTCCACTGACCGTGGGGACGTCGATCACGACCCGTCCGGGATCCATCGACAGCACGAGCGAAACCCATCCGGGGCCGATCTGCCGCACACCGGCCGCTGCCTCTCGGCCTGGTGAGCAGGTCACCGTGAATCCCACGACCGCCACCCGCCCTATGCCGCCGCGGTTCGGGCATCAGCCGAGGTGACAGGCCCGGCTTGGAGTGGGTGCCGTTGCTGCTTCTGTGCTCCCCCACCGCATGCATGCCACTCGCCCGGACCACCCAGGTGATCCACTTTGCCTGTCCTGACGTCTCGGCCCGGGGCTGGACCGTCAGCCCCTCCAACACCACCGGACGAAACGGCAGACCACCCACCGCGGCCGGCGGAACCGGCTGCACCCGCGCAGCGATCTCTATCGTGATCGACTTATCTCGATCCTTCTCAGCAGAAGGATCAGCGATCGTGACCTTGAACAACGGCAGTCCGCTGGCCTCATCAATCCGGGGGCGAACTGGCCGGTTGCGCGCCTTGTCCTCCTGGGACTGATACTCCGTCACCGCAGTCACCTCTCCGACGACGTACGCACCCTGGGGGAACAACTCGTCGAACTCGATCGGGAACCGCTTGCCGTAAGGAACGGCCATCCTGTTTCCTCCTGCGCCCTAGACGACTACTGGCTTGAGCCAGTGCTGGCTTGAGCCAGTTAAGCAGACAGAGAGTTACCCGTCAAGCAACTGGCTTAAACCAGTTGTAGGCTTAGTGGCATGAACCTGGACGTGGCGGAGGGACAGCTGCCCAGCCGCCGGATCGCCGACGCAGTGCGCGCCCTGATCACCTCGGGGGAGCTGGCACCGGGCGACAAGCTGCCATCCGAACGCGAACTCGCCCGGCGATTCGGTACTGCGCGCAACACCGCTCGGGAGGCCATCCGGCTGCTCACCGAGGAGGGTCTGGTCACCGCGCATCACGGGCGCGGGGTGTTCGTCCGCGAGAAGGAACGCATGTTCCGGTGGGGTAGCGAGCGCTACTCGCGACGCACCTACCAGGAAACCGGGCTGACCCCGTTTCGGCTGGAGATGGCCCGCCAAGGCAAAGAGCCCCGCGTAGAGGTCACCTCCATCGAGCAGATCACCCCGCCCTTTGATGTTGCTGAGCGACTTAAGGCATCACCCGAGGAGCCCTCAGCGCTGCGCCGATGCAACACCTACTACGCGGACGACGAGCCTCTCCAGGTCGTCACCACATATCTCCGCTGGAGCGACGCCGAGGGCACCGCACTACTACAACCCAAGACGGGACCGGGCGGCATCTACGGCAGGCTGGAAGAACGCGGCCACATCATGGCCACCGGGCAAGACGAGATCATCGCCCGGATGGCCAGCCACGACGAGGCACAAGCACTCGATCTGCCACCCGGGGTCCCGGTGCTCGATGTCTTGCACACCAGCTTCGACCAGGACGGCGAGCCCTTCGAGGTATCCCGATTCGTCCACCGAGCCGATCGGGCCGGTCTCGTCTACCACTTCCCTGTCGAGAACTGATTCCGATTCAAACTAGGTGCAGCGGTTCCTCAACCCAGAACATGCGCACCTGAGGGCTCACGGCGCGGTCCCCAATACGAAGGCGAAACGATCTCGAAACTCCACCTGCGGTCCTGGATGCCGGTGCCGGATCTCCTCGACTCCGGCAGCCAGTTCCTTGTCATCGAACAGGGACAGTAGCGAGAGGTATCGGTTACGCACCATCGTCAGGTACCGCTCCGTGGGGAACCTCAGCGGAAAGTCGTCGTAAACCAGGCTGACCTCCAGCCCCGCATCAGCCATCGCCGCCGCGATCACCTTAGGATCGGGTTGCAGCTCACGAAATCGATCATGCGCTGCTGGGAACAGGGGGTAGTCGATACTGGTCGGCAACATCACGACGAGGAGCCGACTACCGGGAGCCAGCAGCCCCGCCAACCCCTCGATCACTTCTGCAGGGTCTGCGATGTGGTGGATTGCCTCCTTCACCAGGATGGCCTCGAACCGATCCACCGGTAGCACCGCACGCCCGGACGCCAAGTCCTCAGCCGACGCCTGCACGGCTTCCAAGCCTGGATCATCGGGAACCTGCTCCAGCATCCCCGCCGAGGGATCAACACACACCACACAACCGGTGCACTCCACCAGACGACGTGCGTACAACCCAGTCCCGCAACCCACATCCAAGACCCGATCACCGGCACTCAGTCGCAGGCGATCGACGATGCACCCAGTCATCCACTCCAGGAACTCCGGACTGTAGGTCCAGTTCTGGTCATACTCCGGCGCCAACCGGTCGTAGTGGTCCTGCGTCTCGTCCCGCACCGAACGACGCCTCCAGTCACGCTCTGGCAGCCATCCTCGATACGAACGCT
>DASQVB010000241.1:0-13673 GCA_035640975.1 Pseudonocardiaceae bacterium | reverse complement strand
CGCCGGCGAAGTCCTTCGCCAGCCGAGTGCACTCCTTGTTCAACTCCCGGTCCTGTGCAGCTTCGTCGGGGTATCCGTCGGGGAAAACGCCTTTGAGGTCGACCACACCGACCAGCTCGACAGCATGGGGACCCGCGCAATCGACCGGGTCACCCAAGGCTTTGCCGTCATTGCCCAGGCAGGTACCGGGTGGGTGCACGTCGGACTGGTCCTGCTGCAGCACGCTGCCAGTGGTGGCGAACAGTGTCCCGGTACGGCCTACAGTCTGTACCCCGCAGCGCAACGTCCGGTCCCCATTGAGCCAACCGGCCTCGCTGGGTTTGATTGCACCTACGGTGAAACGACCGAAGGGGTCGAATTGGTCGGCTAGGGCCTGGGTGGTGCGCTGGGTGCAGAGTTCGGTCACCAGCTGCTCCCAGCGCGCCGCGTCCGGATAGGCGGCCTCGGCATCGAAGTCGGTCAGCTCCAGCGTCCCGGTCACCTCGAACAGGTGCGGTTGCTGGCAGCTCACCTGGCTCGCATCGGCGGCGTCCGGCTTCTGCCAGGTCAAACAGGTGTGTGCCGGCGCGCGTAGCGGCTGGGCGGCGGCCGGGGTGATGGGATCTGGCGCGATGACGGTGAGCAGGACGCCAGACCTCGTCGGCGCCGCAGCTGCCACCAGCGCCCCGAGCGCGCCCAGTACGGCGCCGGCCGCGATCAGCCGGATGCTACGACGGGGCCGGTGCCCAGCAGGGCTCACCGAGACATCGTGACGTGGCATCCGCACCAGCTCGCCTACTCGATCGTGATAGCTGCGCTGCGCAGGTAGTTGTGCCACAGCCCGGCTGCGAAGGTGACCGTCAAGCGGGGCACCGCGAGGGTCTTGACCAGTTCCGGCCACCCTAGCCGCGCCACCGGGGCGCTGGCCACCATTTCCGGAACGCACGGGGTTCACCGTCCGGTGTCCGCCGTCCGCCGGTTCTGCCTGCGTGCCTTGACGACCTCGATGGCGATCGGCAGAACCGAGAGGATCACGATGCCGATGAGGATCATCTCCACGTTCTCCTTGACGAACGTGATCCGGCCCAGCCAGAAGCCGAGCAGGGTGACTCCGGTGGCCCAGGCAACGCCACCGATCACCGAGTAGGTGAAGTAACTGCGGGGCTCCATCCGGCCGACCCCCGCGATCGCGGTGATGAAGGTCCGCACGATAGGCACGAAACGCCCCAGCACGATGGCCCGCGGTCCGTACTTCTCGAAGAAGGCGTGCGTCTTGTCCACGTGCTCACGCTTGAACAGCCTCGAATCCGGCCGGTTGAACAGCGATGGACCCACCGTGAAGCCGATGAAGTAACCGACGATGTTGCCCACCACGGCGCACACCGTCAGCAGCAGGCAGACCAGCCAGATTGGCGCGCCGATGATGCCGTTGGCGACGAACAGCCCGGCGGTGAACAGCAACGAGTCGCCAGGCAGAAAGAAGCCGATCAGCAGGCCGCACTCGGCGAAGATGATGAGGCACAGGCCCACCAGCACGTAAGGGCCCAGCATCCGCAGCAACTGGTCGGGATCCAGCCAGGAGGGGCCAAGGGCCAGCGACGTGCCGGCAAGGGAGGACGTCACCGCGACACGGTACCGCCCAGCCTTGACATAGCTGGCGCGGTGCCCGCCGTCACCAGATACTGATCACCCCAGCCAGCCCGCCTGCCAGCATCCCCAGCAACACCGCCAGCACGAGCACCGCCCAACCCGATAACCCGAACCGCTCCCCCGCCGCAGTGTGACCGGTCCGTCGCGCGGTTACGTGCGGGGCATCGGGCGCAGCTCCGGCCGGTGACCCAGTGCCCAGTGCGGAGGCTTGGGCCCGCAACGCCGCGGACAGCTGCCGATCCACCGTCACGGTGCCGCTTTCGCAGCACTCGTGAGTGGCATTAAGTGCGATAACACTGTCACGCACTCACGAGTCACCGTTGCTCCAGGATTCGTTGCAGGGCGTCCAGCGCGCGGCTGGCACTGGATTTCACGGTGCCGCGGCTGACTCCGGTGGCCGTGGCGATCTCCGCTTCGCTCATCCCCCCGTAGTAGCGCAGTACTAGCACCTCACGTTGTCGCGGCGGGAGCTGGCCCAGCGCCGCCACCACCGACTGGTGCTCGGTGGTGAGCATTGCCAGCGACTCCGCGGAGCGTGCGTTGGCCTGGTGCGGAGGGACGTAACCGCGGGCGGTCTTGCGACGGCGCAGCACCGAACGGGATCCATTGACCACCGCAGTGCGCAGATAGCCCAGCGCGGCGGCCTCGTCGCGCAGTCCCGTCCAGTGCCGGTGCAGCCCGGTGAAAGCCTCCTGCACGACGTCCTCGGCGGTGGCCGATTCATCCACCAGCAGGATTGCCAGCCGCACTAGCCGCATCCGGTGTTGCCGGTAGAGATCCTCCAGGGTCAGCGGTGCCTCGACAGTGCCGTCAGCTGGGCCGTCAGCTGGGCCGTCAGCTAGGCCGTCAGCTAGGGCGTCGGGCAGGGCGTCCAGGACTCGCAGGTGACCGAGGGTCATCTCGATCGAGTGCTGCACTGTTGCGCGGTCCAGCGGTTCGTCGGGGGCCACACCGGGAAACGTACTGTGGGCACGTCAGGCAGACACCGCGCCCGTCCGATCGCCGCGCGCATGCGCCATACTGCCGTTCAACTCTTGCCGGGGCACAACCCCAGCCGACAGTAGCGAGTACCGGAGGCCAGTCACCATGCCCATCGCGACACCCGAGGTCTACAGCGAGATGCTGGACCGCGCGAAGGCGGATCAGTTCGCGTATCCGGCAATCAACGTGACCTCGTCGGAGACGCTGAACGCGGCCCTGCGCGGATTGGCCGAGGCCGGCAGTGACGGCATCGTGCAGCTGTCCACGGGCGGATCGGAGTTCGCCTCCGGAAGCAAGGTCAAGGACATGGTCGTCGGCTCGGTGGCGATGGCCGAGTTCGCCAACGTCGTCGCCGACCGGTACCCGATCAACATCGTGCTGCACACCGACCACTGCCCGGAGAACAAGCTCGACACCTTCGTTCGGCCGCTGATCGCGATCTCCCAGGAGCGGGTGGCCCGCGGCGGTAACCCGCTGTTCCAGTCCCACATGTGGGATGGCTCGGCCACCGAGTTGCACCGCAACCTCGCCATCGCTGCGGAGTTGCTCGAAAGCTGCGCCAAGGCCAAGATCATCTTGGAGGTGGAGATCGGTGTCGTGGGCGGTGAGGAGGACGGTGTCGCCAACGACATCAACGAGAAGCTTTACACCACGGCCGAGGACTTCGAGTACACCGTCGACGCGCTGCGCGCCGGGGAGCACGGCCGTTACCTGCTGGCCGCCACGTTCGGCAATGTCCATGGCGTATACAAACCGGGCAACGTGAAACTCCGTCCGGAGATCTTGCAGATGGGCCAGGAGACCGCAGCTCGCAGGCTCGGTCTGCCCGCTGGCTCCAAGCCACTGGACCTGGTGTTCCATGGCGGATCCGGCTCGCAGCTGGCGGAGATCCATCAGGCGCTCTCGTACGGGGTGATCAAGATGAACGTCGATACCGACGCCCAGTACGCGTTCACCCGCCCGATCGCCGCGCACATGTTCACCAACTACAACGGTGTGCTCAAGATCGACGGCGAGGTCGGCAACAAGAAGGTCTACGACCCACGGTCCTACCTCAAAGCGGCCGAGCACTCGATGGCCGCCCGCGTCACGCAAGCCTGCGAGGACCTGCGCTCAGCGGGCCGCACCCTGGCCGGTTAGGGGCTCTTCAAGAGCCACCAACCCCTCTCGCCGCTGTCCTTAACGACTACCAACCCGGCCGATGGTGTCCGCGGTGCCGTCGGCGGTCAACGCGGCAGCACGGCAGGATGGAGTGATGAACGTGCACGGCAACCTGCTGGGACCCAATCCGACATTGCTACCCGAACAGCCTGACGCTCAAGCGACTCTCGCAGCGGCCAATGACCCGGCGACGGCGGCCGCCGCGCACCCTGAGTTTTCCGCCGCCTGGGCGGCGCTGGCCGAACGGGCGCTCGACGAGGGCGACGCCGTCGCCGGCTACGCCTTCGCCCGCACCGGTTACCACCGCGGCTTGGACCACCTTCGCCGCGCGGGCTGGAAAGGTCACGGACCAGTGCCGTGGTCACATGGCCCTAACCGGGGTTTTCTGCGGGCGCTTGCCGCGTTGGCCCGGGCGGCCGCCGAGATCGGCGAAGACGACGAGGCTCGGCGGTGCCGGGACTTCCTCGACGAGTGTGATCCGGTCGCGGCTGATGCCCTGGGATTGGGCTGATGATGCAGCGACCGCACAGGAGATCGCGACACACCGGACATCAGCGCCCGACACACCGAGCATGTGTGCCGGACACGCCGAGGGTGGGGTTAGCGCGGAAACTGGATTAGCTGCCAGTTCTCGGTGTGCCGGTACCAGGTCCAGCGGTCGGTAGTCCGGTCCGCCACACCGTCACGCCATACGTCGGTGGGCACGCAGCCCAGCTGCACGGCACGTCCGGCGGCCTGGCGAACCACCCGCCGCCCGAGCAGTCCGCGCCGCACCACGCGGACCACCAACCCGAACTCACGGTCCGGCGCCACCTCCAACCGGGAGGCGCGACCGCGCAGCACGACCTCGTCGTCGCAGTAGGCCACCCCCTGCAACGGCCGCACCACGCCGAGCCCGACAAGCACCTCACCCGCATCGTCACGCACCAGCGGCACCCGGTCCGGTCGGCCGTGCAGTGCCAACTCGGCCGCCGAGCCGGGCACCACCGGCAGGCCCCAGAGCCGGGCCACTGCTGACGTCGCCGAAGATGGCACGTATCCCACCGGCACTCCCAGTGACGAGGTGCGCAGCAGCCGCAGCAGCACCGCGGCCAGGTCAGCGTCGGTACCACAGACCACCAGACGGCGACCGTCCAATCCGGCCAACGGCTCGTCGAGCTGCTCACGCCCGGGACGAGCTGGCACCACGGTCACGGGACCAACCACCTCAGCCCCAGGCCATCGGGCGGATCCGCAGGTCAACAGCACAGCTTCGACCACGTCGAACCTCCTGGGTCTACGCTCGGTGAGCGCACCAGCGCGGCGAATCCCACCGTTGGAGTACCACATGCCGGCGATCGTGCTGATCGGCGCCCAGTGGGGCGACGAGGGCAAAGGCAAGGCCACCGACTTGCTCGGCGAACGGGTCCAGTGGGTGGTGCGTTACCAGGGTGGCAACAATGCGGGCCACACCGTGGTGCTGCCCGACGGGCAAGACTTCGCGCTGCACCTCATCCCGTCGGGCATCCTGACGCCAGGCGTGACCAACGTCATCGGCAACGGTGTCGTGGTGGACCCAGGCGTGCTGCTCGACGAGCTGGCCGGCCTCCAAGCCCGCCAAGTGGACACCGAACGGCTGCTGATCTCAGCCGATGCACACTTGATCATGCCCTATCACGTTGCGATTGACCGGGTCACCGAGCGCTACCTCGGCAAGGCCAAGATCGGCACCACCGGTCGCGGCATCGGGCCTGCCTACCAGGACAAGGTGGCCCGGGTCGGAGTGCGAGTCCAAGACCTGCTGGACGAGAAGATCCTGCGGCAGAAGGTCGAGGCCGCGCTGGAGTTCAAGAACCAGGTCCTGATCAAGGTGTACAACCGCCGCGCGCTGGACGCCGAGCAGGTTGTGGACACGGTGCTCGATCAGGGCGCGCACTTCGCGCATCGGATCGCCGATACCCGGCTGCTGCTCGACCAGGCACTCAAACGCGACGAGACGGTGCTGCTGGAAGGCAGCCAAGGCACCCTGCTCGACGTCGACCACGGCACTTACCCGTTCGTCACCTCATCCAACCCGACGGCGGGCGGCGCCTGCGCCGGGTCGGGCATCGGTCCCACGAAGATCACCGCCGTAGTAGGCATCCTGAAGGCCTACACCACGCGAGTCGGCTCTGGCCCGTTTCCCACTGAGCTGCACGACGCCATGGGCGAGCGGCTACGCAAGACCGGCGGAGAGATCGGCGTCACGACCGGACGATCCCGGCGGGTCGGCTGGTTCGACGCGGTGATCGGACGCTACGCAGCACGGGTGAACGGGATCACCGACTTTTTCCTGACCAAACTCGATGTGCTGTCCGGCCTGGACACCGTGCCGGTGTGTGTGGCCTACGACGTCGACGGCCAGCGCACCGAGGAGATGCCGATGACCCAGACCGGCCTGCACCACGCGGTACCGGTGTATGAAGAACTGCCCGGCTGGTGGGAAGACCTGTCCCGATGCCGCACTCTCGACGAGTTACCGGCCAACGCCCGAACCTACGTGGCGCGACTTGAAGAGCTCTGTAGAGCCCGGATCTCGGCCATCGGAGTCGGTCCCGGCCGCGACCAGACGATCGCGATTGGAGCACCGTAGTCAGCGGGTCAGCATGGCTTCCTCCAGATCGAGGTCGTGCAGGATGCGCGAGAGCACTTCATCGTCGATGCGACCGGCGTCGCGTAAGGCCACCAACGTCTCGCGCTTGGCGGCGAGCATCTCCAGCCGCAACCGGCGATAGACGACGCTGGGCGCCTCGCCGAGCTCGGTCTCCGGACGCCCCAGCCGCTCCCAGACACTGTGACTGCGGTGCTCGGCGGCCTTACGCAGCCGGGTCGTCACCGACTCCGGCGCCCCTGCCGAGGCGGCTTCCAGCCGTTGCAGGGCGGCCTGCGTCGCGGCACACATCGCATCCGCTTCGGCCAGCGCGTCGTGGTGAGACTCCCTGCCCTCGACCCCGAGGCGGCGGATCACCCAGGGCAGCGTGAGGCCATGCTGCAGCAGAGTCCCCCACAGTGACGCAGAATGCTAGGAACAGGATCTCGGGCCGGCCAGGAAAAGCCGCGCCCGAGCCGGTGGCGAGCGGGATCGAGAATGCCGCGGCGAGAGTGACGACCCCTCGCATGCCGGCCCACGAGATCACCGCCGGGACCTGCCACGGCGGCGCCGGATCACGGGCCGCACCCGCGTGAACAGCACTCGCGGCAAGTAAGTCACCGGAAACACCCAGACCATCCTGGTCAGCACCGCCGTGGCGAGCACCGCGATCGCGGCGAGCATCAAACGGACCGATGTCAGCCACGCCGCGCAGCACCGCCGGCAGTTGCAGCCCGATCAGCGCGAAGACGAACGCTTTGAGCATGGTGTCTGCGGCCTGCCACACCGCCTGGTCCTGCAGCCGGGTGGCGTAACCGGCCTGCGGGGCGTGGTGGCTCAGATACAACCCGGTGACCACCACGGCGAGCACACCGGAGACGTGCCTGCTCGGCCAGGGCGTAGGCGGCGAACGGGACCACCAGGCCTACCGCACTCTCCAGCGTGGGGTCGCCCAGCCGCAACCGCACCTGATGCACCACCCGGCCCAAAACCGCGCCCAGTGCTGCGCCGCCCGCCCCGACGAGCACGAACTCCCCTATCCCCGCCTGTGGGCACATCTGCGGATGTGCTTGAGCTCGTACATGTGGCCTGCTGCGATTCCAGCCCGCACCGGCATGCCACCATGCATTACTACCCGCAGCGAGCATCCGGTGATGCAATCGGCAGAGCAGGATGAGAACTGGCGGCGGTGCTATCAAGACCAGCGGCTGGTGTGAGTTCCCGGCTCTGCGTTCAACGTCCCGAACTCAACAGCAGAGCTGTTGCAGGGGAGCGGAAGAGCTCTGCTGTCAAGTTCGGGAACGTCAGGGTGGTGCGAAAATCAGATGCTTCAGATGACGCTGTCGAGGGCACCGCTCTTGGCTTGGGCGAGCAGATCTCCGAACTGCTCGGTGCTCATCCGTACCCGAGCGCCGAAGTCATCGATGAGCACAACGCGCTGCTCAAGCGGGGCGGATTCGTCGATGAAAAGTTGCGGGCATCCGCAGCTGCACTGGCCGCAAAAGGTGGCGAGCGGCTGCAACGAGTCGTTCGTGGGCATGGCGAACCTCCGGTGTCTTTGCCTGACCACTCGACCGTACTTGCCTAGCTACAATTCGCGTGACCCCCTTCGAGTGGAAACCCTAGGTAGCCTCTCTTAACAGAGGTGGAGGAATACCGATGGCCATGTTGGCGACGTCGCGGCGCACGCCATGACGGAAAAGGATCGACGCACCGCCCCGGCGACGATGTGGGGATTGGCCGACTACACCGGTCTCGCGCAGCTGCTCGATCCGGCGGCGGAGGCACTGGTCGACGTGGCAGCACCGGGTGCAGGTGATCGCGTCCTCGACGTTGCGGCCGGCACCGGAAACGTCGCGATGCGAGCCGTCGCGCGGAGCGCACGGGTCACCGCCTGCGACATCGCCCCGCGGATGGTGCATCTGGGCCGTGCGCGCACCGGGCCAGCAGTGGAGTGGATCGAGGCCGACGTCGAGGACCTGCCGCTGCCCAACGCCACCGTGGACGTCGCCCTCTCCGCTTTCGGTGTCATCTTCGCCCCTCGGCCCGAGGCGGCCCTGTCCGAACTGCGCCGCGTTCTGGCGCCCGGTGGGCGGTTGGGACTCACTGCCTGGACCGTCGATGGCTGGATCGCCGAGCGAGCCCGCATCGTCAGGGAATTCGTGCCAACCGATCCCACCGCACCCGACGCGCTGAGCTGGGGCAATGCCGAGGTGCTGGAAGAGAGATTGAGCACGGAGTTCGCCGACGTACGGATCGAGCGCCGGTCGTTGCCGTGGCATTTCGACTCCGGCGAAGCACTGACCGAGTTCCTCACCGCTCACTCGCCGGCGCATGTCGTCGCCAAGCAGGCGGCCGGTGACCGGGCCGACGAGATGGTCACCGCCATCGAAAAGCATGCGTCGCCTGACGGCGGCCCGGTGCGGATCGAGGCCGAGTACCTGCTGGCGCTAGCTCACTTGTGAGTGCGTAACAGGCTAGGAACGGCCTGCTGCGCGACTGGTGGTGCGAACGCGGCACCGCGCGCGGAATCCGCGCTGGTATCGCGCCACCAGTGCACCTGTGCCGCGTTGTCGATGCCCGCCACGGCAACGGCGGTACCGGTTTGGCGCATCAAGGGCACCAGACTGGCCAGTGCGCAACCCAGCACCGAATCGGACTGCGCGGCCGTGCGCACCAGCGGCCCGGCCACCTCCACCCCGTGCACCGGTAGCGATTCCAGCAGGGTGAGGTTCCCGACCGCCTGGCCGTACCGGGTGAGCACAGTGCCTACTCCGATATCTGCCAAGGTGGTGACGTTGTCCACCGCGTCGCTATGCCCCGCCACGATCACCTCGACCGGCATCCCCAGCTGGATGTCCTGCGGTTCGAGCTGGGTCTCGCCCAGAGCACCCCGAACCAACGACACCAGGTCGGGGTCCTGGGTCAGATAGCTGGTGAGGTCAACTCGGACCGGCGGCGCTGCGGCACCCAGCTGGTCACGCCAGCTACGGAGCTGCTCGCAGGCCTGCCGCAGCATCCACGGTCCGATCGACAGGACCAGGCCGGTCTGCTCGGTGAGCGCGACACAATCCTCGTGCGCCACCACGCCGCGCTCGGGATGGTCCCATCGCAGCAACGCCGCCAGCGCCACGATCCGGCCGGCATCGGCCGCGTCGGGATCGAGCCGGACCAGCGGTTGGTAACGCAGGGTGAGTTGCCCATTTTCCCATGCCTCCGGCATAGCGGTGGCCAACTTGTACCGGGCCCGCTGGTCGGCGTCCGCAGGCGGGTCATATAGCGCCCATTGCCCGCGTCCGGTTCGCTTGGCCTGGTGCAGCGTCGAGTCTGCCGCGCGGATCAGCTCTTTGGCGTCAATTTCTCCGGCCGTGCGTCGCACAATGCCGACACAAGCCGAGACAGCTAACCCGCGGTCGGCGAGATAAACCGGTTCGGACAGCTCGGAATTGATGCTTGCGGCGAGGCTCGCAGCGTGCGGAGTAGTCGGCGATTCATCGATGACGATCGCGAATTCGTCGGCACCGAATCGGGCGACCATGGCGCGTTCCCCGGCAACCAGAGTCTGGAGCCGCTCAGCAACCGATCTCAGCGGCAGGTCACCGATGCCCTGGCCGAGACCGTCGTTGACGACCTCGAAACAATCCAAGTCAATCTTGCACAGCGTGACAGCGGCACTTCGGTTCCGCTCGAGCAGCGCTTCGAGATGGATCGCGAAAATGCAGCCGGTTGGGCAGCCCGGTCAGCAGGTCATGCAATGACTGGTGGCGCACCCGCTGCTCGAGCAGGTGCGCGTCGGTGACATCTTGGATCATCGTGACGTGGTGCGTCGTGCGGCCCGCAGCGTCACGCAGCACCGACACGGTCATTATGACCAGCGTCGTATCCCCGTTCGCGGTCACCAGCTTTGCTCTACGCCTGCGGAAAGGTGCCAGTTTGCCCGCGCCAAGGCCTTGATATGCCTCCCAGAGCATGGTGGCGTCATCGGGGTGGAAAAGCTCGCCGATGTTGCGGCCGGTCAACTCGGCGCGCGGATACTGCAGGATCTCGGTGAGTAGGTCATTGCTTCTCGTCACAGTGCCGTCCAGCCGGCTGATCGTCATCCCGACCGGGGCTGCATCGAACACCGCCCGGAACCGGGCCTCGCTCTGCTCGAAGTCGCGACGGTCCAGCGCGGTGGTATACCCAGAGGCCAGCGCGCCAAGCAGGGTGATGACCTTGGCGGCCAGCCCTTCGACGGTGCGCAGCTCATCCAGCTCGGTCAGGGCCTGCCCGAGAATCCCAATGGTCTGGCCCAGGACTTGGTCACCCATGAAGCCGGCGGTGACAAGATGGCCCCGACCTCCGCCGCAGGTTCCGAGATGAATGGCACCTGCTCGAGCGCATCGATCAAGCAGTCGAGCTGATCATAGAAACTTTTCTCGACCGCCTCGCCCTGCAAGGCCACCTCGACGGTCGGGCACACCATGCCCGACCAAGCGCGGACCAGTTCCGCGCGCGTGAGCGACCGAACCGGACTGCTCATGTGGCGGCCCCATTCACCCGCGTCCCGTACAGCGCGATCGACTAGCGCCGCCACAAGAGTACCTACTGTGGCAAACGACAATATCTAACTCCTCAGACCGGAGGTCGGTATGTACCGGCGTCCGTATCCTGCGCAACTGTGCGAGTCCTCGTCATCGGTGCCGGCGCGCGGGAGCATGCACTGGTATTGGCCCTGTCCCGCGACCCGTCGGTCACGGCACTGGCCTGCACCCCGGGCAATGCCGGCACTGCTGCGCTGGCACAGCGGCACGACGTGGATGTCACCGATCCGCCGGCGGTCGCGCAACTGGCGACGGCCTGGTCAGCTGACCTGGTGGTCATCGGGCCTGAGGTGCCACTGGTGGCCGGCGCGGCCGACGCGGTGCGGGAAGCCGGCATCGCGTGCTTCGGTCCGTCTGCCGGTGCGGCGCAGATCGAAGGATCCAAGGCGTTCGCGAAGGACGTGATGGCGGTCGCCGGCGTGCCCACTGCGCGCAGTGAGTTGGTCGACAACCCGGCCCGGCTGGACGCGGCGCTGAACCGTTTCGGACCGCCGTGGGTGGTCAAGGACGATCGGCTGGCCGCGGGAAAAGGCGTTGTGGTCACCGAGGACGTGGAGGTAGCCAGGGTCCAGGCGCTGACGCTGCTCGACGAGGGCCACCCGGTGCTGCTGGAGTCCTACCTGGACGGTCCGGAGGTTTCGCTGTTCTGCCTGGTGGATCACAGCGCCGTGGTACCGCTGCTGCCCGCCCAGGACTTCAAGCGAGTCGGTGAAGGAGACGTTGGCCCGAACACCGGCGGGATGGGTGCCTATGCCCCGCTACCTTGGGCGCCGGAATCGTTGGCGACCGACGTCGCCGAACGGATCGTGCAGCCGGTGGTCGACGAACTGGCCCGGCGCGGTGTCGGATTCTCCGGGTTGCTCTATGCCGGCCTGGCCCTCACCGCGCAGGGCCCGCAGGTGATCGAGTTCAACTGCCGCTTCGGTGACCCGGAAACCCAGGCCGTGCTGGCGCTGCTGCGCACGCCGCTGGGCGGACTGCTGCATGCCACCGCTACTGGTGCGCTGGCCCAGCAGCCGGCACTGCGCTGGGATCCGGGGGCAGTGGTGGCCGTCGTGGTGGCCGCCGAGGGATATCCCGGCAGCCCACGGACCGGCGACGTGATCACCGGGGCAAGTGGTGCGGGCGTGTTGCACGCCGGTACCCGCCGCCGCGATGACGGCGCGGTCGTGTCGGCCGGTGGGCGGGTGCTCACGGTGGTCGGAACGGGCGTCGATCTCGCCGCCGCGCGAGCGCAGGCTTATCAGCGCGTCCAGCAGGTGCAGCTGCCGGGCGGGCATTACCGCGGTGATATCGGATTGCATGCGACGCGCCGCGAGTCTTGGGCTTCCGGCAAGGGTTGACGCGATAGCCTCCGCGACGATCACTGCGGAAGAAGTGGGGGCCGAGCGAGACGATGGTCATATGCGACCGCCAAGGCGACGAATTGCTGCTGTCACTGTCGCCGGAAGGCGTCCGCTTTCTCCGCGAACAGTGGTCTTGGTTACGCGAGTTGGTGCGCTGGCAGCTCGGCGGTTGCACCGACGACCCACTGTCCCAGCTCACCGGATTACCAGTACCTACCGGTGCGATCGACGGTCGGTTGGCCTACGTCGTGGACTACTGGTGCGGCACGGAGGAGAACGGCCCGGTCCGCCAAGTCTGGGAGGGCTGGGTGCTGCACGACTTGGAGCACAGCCTGTCCCGGGTGCTCGGTACGCTGCCCCGCCACGGCGGCGTGGTCCAGCTGCCCGGTCAGGGTTATCCGGCCGCCGCCGAATGGGGCTGGATGTTGGAAACGCTGCACGTTGTCCTGGACGTCTCCGGTCGGGTAAGTACTCAAGGCGCACCGGAGCGCATGCTGCCACCGCCGCCGTCGGCACAGGACACCGACAGCTACCGGCGTAGCCTGCGTTGGTTGGAAATGGTGCTCGACGCGCTGGCGCAGGCCGGCCAGGCCGGACGGGCTGCCCCGGCCGGCGCCCCCGACTGACCTGCGCGGCAGGCGTACCTGCGATCAACGCCTCGAAAGGGGCCGGCCATGGCGCGTATACCAGACGAGGTCACGATCACCAAGCAGGCTCGAGAGCCGGTCTGGGATCCGATGTTGGGCATCGCGGTCCAATCCACCTGGCAGGGCACCCCGCAGCACCGGTTGGTCAGTATCGGGGACTCGTTGACGCAGGGCTTCGCCAGCGGTGCGGCGTTCCAGACCGACCTGTCCTACTCGGCGATCATCGCCTACGAGCTGGGTTGGGATGGGCTGCGTTACCCACGCTACGGCGGCCCTGGCGGGCTTCCGCTGAACATCGAACTGTTGCTGCGCGAGCTCGAGCGGAACTTCGGTGCCGAGCTGAGCTGGTGGGAACTGCCCATGGCACTATTCCGCGGCCGCCAGTTCATGGACCAGGTGGAGGACTACTGGGAACGTGGTCCCGGCGCTGTGCTGCCCAGCCCGACCACCACCAACCACGTGCTCGGCGTCTACGGCTGGGACCTGCGCGACGTCTTGGTCCGCACTGCGGACAGCTCCGCGGCCGAGATCACCCAGCCCAAGGACGATCTGCTGTCCCAGACCGTGGAGAACAACAGCGCCCGGGCGGCGCTACGGGTGCTGCCGCGGGCGACCGAAGCCGACCGGCGACGCACTCTGCTCGACGCGGCCGCCAGTCTGGGTGATGAGGTGGGGGGCGCAGAGACCGGAGCCGATCCCGATCACGGCATCGAGACGC
>DASQVB010000240.1:0-26730 GCA_035640975.1 Pseudonocardiaceae bacterium | reverse complement strand
CTGCGCAGCGGCGCGCTGATCGCGTTCGGGGTGGCGCTGGCCGCGCAGCTGGCCTACCTCGCCACGCGGTTCCGCTGGACGTTCGGAGCCGGCGCCGTCGCAGCGCTGTTCGCGAACGTCGCGGTGGTGACCGGCGTGTTCGCCTGGCTCGGCAAGCCGATCGACGGGGTGTTCCTGGCCGCGGTTCTCACCATCATCGGGTACACGGTGAACGACTCGGTGGTGGTCTTCGACCGGGTACGGGAGTACTGGTCGGCACAGCGCAAGACCCCGTTTCCGAGGGTGGTGAGCACCGCCGTGCTCGCCACCCTGCCGCGGACGGTGAACACTGGCCTGTCCACGCTGATGGTCCTGGCGGCGCTATTGCTGCTCGGCGGTGACTCGCTGGCCGACTTCGCGCTGGCGCTGCTGTTGGGCATCGTGGTCGGTACCTGCTCGACGGTGAGCATCGCCGCCCCACTGGCAGTGGAGTTGGAATCCCACCGCAGCGCACCGCCGCCCGTGCCCAAGCGCAAGTCCGCGCCGATCCGGCGCAGCGACGGCGCCGTGGTCTGAGTCCGAACCGCGGGTATCCACCGCAAAACCAGGAGGTGCCGCTTGCTCGCGCTCGTCGCTGCTCACCTCGTGCTGGCGGCCCTGCTTCCGTTGCTGTCGGCGCGTAGCCATCGCGCGGCATTCCTCACCGCGGCGGTGTTGCCCGCTGCCGCGTTGATCTGGGCGTTCGGGCACCTTCCGAGGCACTGGGCGGCGGGGTCACCCGAACCACCGAGTGGGTGCCGGAGCTGGGCCTGGCGCTGAGCTTCCGGCTGGACGCGCTGGCGCTGGTGATGGTCGTGCTGGTCTCCGGCCTCGGCGCGTTGATCCTGGCCCACAGCGCCTGGTATTTCGGGCCAGGAGAAGCCCATTCCGGCAGCGAGGCGATCCGTTCCGCCGCGCTGCTACTGGCGTTCGCCGGGGCGATGCTCGGCCTGGTACTCGCCGACAACCTGCTCATCGGTGCGCTGGGCGCGCTCGCCCAGAACGACCTCAACCGGCTGCTGTCGTTTCTGCTGGTCAGTCATATCGGCCTCATGATCTTTGGGTTGGCCGTATTCGATGCAGCGGGCATTGCGGGCACTGTGCTCTGCGTGATCCACCACATCACCGTGCAGGCCACGTTGTTCTTGGTGAGCGGGCTCATCACGCGCCGGACCGGCACCGCGGCCCTTGACCAGATGGGCGGGCTGGCTCGTACCTCGCCGGTGCTGGCGGTGCTGTTCGCGATTCCGGCCCTGACCCTGACCGGCATCCCGCCGACGTCGGGTTTCATCGCCAAGCTGTCGTTGCTGCAGGCCGGCGCGGGTGCCGGAGTGTCCACCGCGGTAGTCGCCGGGGTCGTCGTCGCGACCAGCCTGCTGACCCTCTACGCGATGGCGCGAGTGTGGGTGCGGGTGTTCTGGGGCAGCTCCCAGCCACCGCAGCCGGACCCGGACCCGGACGACGAGCTCGTGGTCGGTACCGCATTGACACCCAAACCCATGATCGCCGCCGCGGCCTCGTTGGCGGCGGTCAGCATGCTCATCGCGGTGGCGGCCGGCCCGCTGTCCGCGTTGTCCGCTCGGGCCGCGAACGATCTGCTGGAGCGCGAGCCGTACATCGCCGCCGTGCTGGGGGAGGGGCCATGACGCGCATCCGGGCCCGGTTGCCGCAGCTGGTCTGGCTCACCGCGGTGTGGGTGCTGCTGTGGGGAACCTTCAGCGTCAAGTCAATGGTCGGCGGGGTGCTCGTCGGCGTGCTGGTGATCGCGGTCTTCCCGCTGCCGTTGGTCGGGGAGCGGCTCCCGGTCCGCCCGTGCGGCTGCTCCGGCTGATCGGCTACCTCGCCTACGACCTGGTCATCTCCACTGTCGAGGTCAGCTGGGAGACGCTGCGGTACGGGCCGCGGACGACCGCCGCCATCGTCGCGGTGCCGCTGCAGACTGGGTCCGCGCTGGTCGCGGCAGCGGTGGCGGACGCCGTATCGCTCGCGCCGGGCACCTTTGTGCTGCAGATCGAGCACCGTCGCGGGATCTGTTACGTCTACGCGCTCGGGATACGTAACCCCAATGACGCGGAGCGGGTCCGCCGGGAGGTGCTGGCACTGCAACGCAGGGTGATCAACGCACTGGGGTCTGGTGCCGAGATCGCCGCGATGACCGAAGGAGGGACACGGTGACCGCGGTCTTCACCGTCACGCTGGGAGTGCTGTGCCTGGCGGGTGCATTGACGCTGGCCCGGCTGCTGCTCGGGCCACCACCCTGGACCGGATCGCCGCGGTGGACGTCTTCGTGATCCTCATCGTCGCCGCGGTGGCGGTGTACGTGGCGATCTACCGGGACGGCTCGAATATCCCGCTGCTTGCCGCGGTGGCGCTGCTCGAATTTGTCGGGTCGGCCACCGCTGCCCGGCTCGCGCAGCGTTGGGAGCGGCACCGGTGAACCTGCTCTGCGCCATCCTCCTGATCGCCGGTGCGGCATCCTGCCTGCTCGGCGCGCTCGGGCTGCTGCGCTTCCCTGACCTGCCCTCGCGGCTGCAGGCAGCCACCAAGCCGCAGACGCTGGGCTTGTTGCTGATCCTGCTCGGTACCGCCGTGCGGCTGGACGTCGAGGACGCCGCCACCCTGGGGCTGGTCACCCTGTTCCAGGTGCTCACCGCACCGGTGATCTCGCAGTTGATCGGCCGGTCGGCGTATCGCGCCGGTTCGCTGCGCCGCGACCTGGTGGTGGTCGACGAGCTCGGGACCCGGTTGTCCGGGGAGCGACCGGACCGCACTGACTGACCGGCAGGCCGGGCCAACCCCTGACGTCATCGAGCCACCAGGGTGTGAGCTGGCGTGGGTGCTGCGGCAACCGCGGCGCGGCTGCGGTGCACCGCGATGGCGAGCAGGCTGGCCCACGCCACGACGATGATCAGATAACCGGTCACCAGCGCGGTACCACCGAGTTCAAGCGTCCCGAACACCGTTCTGGCATTGGTCAGCACGATCAGGCCGCCCACAGCGGCACCCAGCACCGCGGCTGGCAGCTTGGTCACCAGCCAGGCGGCGATCGGCGCCGCGAAGATCCCACCGAGCAGCAGCCCGCCGACCGCCAGCCAGGTGATCCCCACCGAGCCGAGCCCGATCAGAAAACCGATGCTCGCCGCGACCGTCACCATGAACTCCGAGGTGTCCACCGAACCGATCACGGTGCGCGGCGCGGTGCGCCCGGCGGTGAGCAGCGACGAGGTGGACATCGGCCCCCAACCGCCCCCACCGGTGGCGTCAATGAAGCCGGCGGCCAGCCCGAGCGGCGCCAGGAAGCGGCTGCGATGCGGGGACCGGCGCACGGTCGACGCCCGCAGCGGGCGCAAGGCGAAGCGCACCAGAATGAATGCGCCGAGCGCGATAAGGATCCAGGCCATCACCGGCGCGGCAACCTCCGTGGACAGATGGGACAGCAACGTGGCGCCGAGGAACGCCCCCAGCGCACCGGGCACGCCGAGCCGCAGTACCAGCCACCAGTCGACGTTGCCGAACCTCCAGTGCGACAGCCCGGACACGAATGTGGTCCCGACTTCGGCGAGGTGGACTGAGGCGCTGGCCGCCGCAGGAGACAGCCCAACGATCAGCAACAAGGTGGTAGAGGTGACCCCGTAGCCCATGCCGAGCGCGCCGTCCACGAGCTGGGCACCGAAACCGGCCAGGGCCAGGAGGATGAGGGTGCGCATTCCGACTCCTGAATGAAGTAGGGCGGGTGGCAGAGACGGCGCGCGGAACTACCTTTCGTCATAGTCGTGGCCGCGGCGGGACGGCCAGAAGGGCTCGAGGACGTGCTCAGCCAGCGGCATGGGTCCGCTCCTGCGCCTCGATCCGTCGGGCGGCGGCGTACCGGTCGAGGATCACCTCGGCCACGCTGGGGTCGGCACCCAGCGGCGCGGCCACGGTGACAGTCGGATCGGCGGCAACGGCGGCGGAGGCGACCTGGTCGGGCAGCAGCCCGGGAGCCAGGAACCACGAGCCGACGGCTATCCGGCGGGCGCCTCGTGCCCGCAGCGCGGCCATCGCTTGAACCACACCGGGTTGCGCTGCGGCGGCGAACGCGGCGCGACCACCCGCCCAGCCGGCCCGGTGAGCCCACGAGCCGACCAGCCGGGCGACTGGGGCGTTGGCGGACGCCTGGGAGGAGCCGGCCGCGGCCAGCACCACGCCCAGCCAGGAGTCCTCCAGTGGCGCGCCAACCTCGGCCAGCCGGCGCAAGGCGACCGCCGAGACGCGGGGGTCGGGGCCGAGCACGTCGGTGACGCGTACCACCAGGCGGGGATACCGCGCGGCCGCCCGCTGCACCGCAGCAGGTACATCGACCCGCGCGTGGTAGGCCGCGCCGAGCAGCAGCGGCACCACGACGGCTTCGCGGTGCCCGTCACCATGCACGGCGCGGAGCACGTCGGCGAGGCGTGGCGCGGAGAGATCAAGGAAGGACAGCCGCACGTCCAGCTCTGGGCGCAGCCCGCGCACCTGGTCCACCAGCGCGCTGACAGTCGCTGCGGAGCGCGGATCACGGCTGCCGTGCGCGACGGCGATCAGGGCGGGCGCCGTCACGACTCGATCACCGCTGATCGGCTGCCGACCAGCCCGGCGGCCAGGGTATTGCCCGACGGCGGGTCGATGAGCAGGAAACTGCCGGTGGTTCGAGCATCGGCGTAGTCGTCGACCGGCAACGGATCGGCGGTGCGAATGCTGACCCGCCCGATGTCGTTGATCTCCATGCGGTCCGGCTTGCTGAGCGTGAGCGTGTCGGTGTCCAGCCGGTCGTGCAGGGCTTCGACGACGGCCTGGGTGGTACGGGTGCCGTGCTTGAGCAGCAGCCTGGTGCCCGGACGGAGTGGACGGTCGGCCAGCCAGCAGACGGTGGCCTCCAGCTCATCGGTCACCCGAGGTGGCCGCGCCGCGGCGGCAATCAAATCGCCACGCGAGATGTCCAGGTCCCCCTCCAGCAGCACGGTGACGCTCTGGCCGGCGCGGGCCTGGGCGAGCTCGCCGTCGGCGGTGTCCACCCGCTGCACGGTGGTCCGGCTACCCAAGGGCAGGACGACGACCTCGTCGCCGGGCCGGATGCCTCCCGCAGCGATCTGGCCGGCGTAGCCGCGGTAGTCGGGATGCTCGGTGGTACGAGGACGGATCACGTACTGGACGGGCAGCCGCAACGGGCCCTCCACCTCGGAACCGGTGACCGGCACCGACTCGAGGTGGGACAGCAACGTCGGACCCCCGTACCAGCGAGTATTCCTCGATGGCTCGACCACGTTGTCGCCGAGCAACGCGGAGACCGGGATGGTGACGATGTTCTCCTCGGGGTAGCCCATGGTCTTGGCCAGCCCGACGAAGTCCTTGCCGATCGCCGCGCACACCGCCTCGTCGTAGTCGACAAGATCAATCTTGTTGATGGCCAGCACCAGGCGGGGGACGCGAAGCAGCGCCAGTACCGCGGTGTGCCGCCGGGTCTGTTCGACCACGCCGTAGCGGGCGTCGACCAGCAGCACGGCCAGTTGTGCGGTGGACGCGCCGGTGACGGTGTTACGGGTGTACTGCACGTGACCGGGTGTGTCGGCGAGCACGAACTCGCGGCGCGGAGTGGCGAAATAGCGGTAGGCGACGTCGATCGTGATGCCCTGCTCACGCTCCGCCCGCAACCCGTCCACCAGCAGCGACAGGTCCGGTGTGGACAATCCCTTGCGGATGGACGCGCGATACACGGCCTCGATCTGATCGGCCAGCACCGACTTGGTGTCGTAGAGCAACCGGCCGACCAGGGTGGACTTCCCGTCGTCCACACTGCCCGCGGTGGCGAAACGCAGCAGATCGCTCACCTCAGAAGTACCCCTCCCGCTTGCGGTCCTCCATGGCGGCCTCGGAGAGGCGGTCGTCGGCCCGAGTCGCGCCGCGCTCGGTGAGCCGTGAGGCGGCCACCTCGTCGATCACCTCGGAGAGCGTGGTCGCGGTGGACTCGACCGCGCCGGTGCACGAGCCGTCGCCAACCGTCCGGTAGCGGACCAACAGCCTTTCGACGGTCTCCCCGTCGCGCGGACCGCCCCAGGGGCCTTCGGCCAGCCACATGCCGTCGCGGCGGTACACCTCGCGCCGGTGCGCGAAGTAGATCGAGGGTAGATCGATGCTCTCCCGCGCGACGTAGCGCCAGACGTCCAGCTCGGTCCAGTTGGACAGCGGGAAGACCCGGACGTGCTCACCGGGCGCGTGCCGGCCGTTGTAGAGATTCCACAGCTCGGGGCGCTGCTTGCGCGGATCCCAGCGGCCGAACGTGTCACGGAGGCTGACGATGCGCTCCTTGGCCCGTGCCCGCTCCTCGTCGCGGCGGCCACCGCCGAACACCGCGTCGAAACGGTGCTCGGAGATAGTGTCCAGCAGCGGTGTGGTCTGCAACGGGTTGCGGGTGCCGTCCGGGCGCTCGGTCAGCCGCCCGTCGTCGATCCAGTCCTGGACGTGCGCGACGACCAGGCGCTGGCTGAGCCGCTCGACCAGGCGCTTCCGGAAATCGAGCACCTCGGCGAAGTTGTGCCCGGTGTCGACGTGCAACAGGGGGAACGGGACCGGCGCCGGCGCGAACGCCTTGACCGCAAGGTGCACCATCACGGTGGAGTCCTTGCCGCCGGAGAACAAGATCACCGGACGGTCGAACTCGCCAGCGATCTCCCGCATGATGTGTATCGCCTCGGACTCCAGCGCGTCCAACGCGTTCAGCGCACGTGTTTCCCGTGTCAGCGAGGGATGGCCAGAAACCCCGGCCCTCATTCGTGCAGCCCGCATTCGGTCTTGGCCTGCCCCGCCCAGCGACCGGAACGCGGGTCGGCGCCCGGTGCCGGTCTCGCAGTGCAGGGTGCGCAGCCGATCGACGGGTAACCGGCCGCAACCAGCGGGTTGACCAGAACCTGATGCCGGTTGATGTAGCCGGAAACGTCCTCGTCGGTCCACGCGGCGAGCGGATTGACCTTGACCAGTCCGTGCCGCTCGTCGAAGGCCACCAGGGGCGTGTTCGCCCTGGTCGGGGCCTCCACCCGGCGCACTCCTGTCACCCACGCCTGGTAGCCGGCCAGGATGCGCTGCAGCGGAACGACCTTGCGGAGGTGGCAGCAGCGGTCGGGCTCTCGATCGAACAGGTCACGGCCCTCGGTAGCGTCCTGTTCGGCGACGGTCTGATCCGGCGTCGCGTCGACTATCCGCACGTCGTAGGTGGCTTCCACCGCGTCGCGGGTACCAATGGTCTCGGCGAAGTGGTAACCGGTCTGCAGGAACAGCACGTCGAAACGCCTGCACGAGGTCGGCTCGTCGGGCCGAGCCAGTGCTACCGAGGCCGGCTCGCCGGGCCGAGCCCGGGCTACCGCGCGCGCTGCCAAGTCGACGAGTACCGCGTCCTGCATGTTGGCGGCGACGATGAAGCGGTCGTCAAAGGTCGCCGCGGTCCAGGCGAGCACGTCCTGCGCGCTGGCCTGCTCGCCCAGCTCGGCAGCACCGCGCTCGGCCACCTGCTGCAGGTGCTGTGTTGACACACTCATCGGGCAACCTCCAGAACACCGATCCCGATCAGTTTCAACGCGAAGGTGCGCAGACAGCTGGCGCAACGCCATGCGCCGTGCGGGTGCTCCACTGGCCGCAGGTCCTCATCGCCGCAGTACGGGCAGTAGAAGGGGACGGCGCGCTCACTCACCTGAGATCCGCCTCCTCCGCGCGAGCCACCCACTGCGGGAATCGCTCACCGGGCTGCTGCTGCTCGGCGAAGCGACGGACCACGCGCTCGACGTAGTCACCGACCTCGGCCGAGGTCACCTTGAGACCGCGCAGCTTGCGCCCGAAGCCGGCGTCCAGCCCGAGCCCGCCACCCAGATGCACCTGGAAGCCGGCGACCTGGTTACCGGCGGTGTCGGTGATGATCTGCCCCTTGAGCCCGATGTCGGCGGTCTGGGTGCGGGCGCAGGCGTTGGGGCAGCCGTTGAGGTGAATCGCGATCGGGCGCTGCAGCCCGGCCTGCAGGTCGACCAGCCGGTGCTCCAGGTCGGCTACCAGCTCGGCCGCCCTGGCCTTGGTCTCGACGATCGCCAGCTTGCAGAACTCGATGCCGGTGCAGGCCATGGTGGAGCGCCGCCACGGCGACGGTTCGACGTGCAGGCCGAGCCCGGCCAGCTCCGCGATGAGCGCATCGACCTCATGCTCTGGCACGTCCAGAACCAGCAGGTGCTGCTGGACGGTGGTCCGAATCCGCTGGGAGCCGATGCGTTCGGCCGCCTTGGCCACCTCGACCAACGTGGATCCGGACACCCGGCCGGCGATCGCGGCCGCGCCGACGTAGTAGCGACCGTCCTGCTGGCGGTGCACGCCGATGTGGTCGCGCGGCCCCTCCGGGATAGGCGGCGCGGGGCCGTCGATCAGCCGCCGGCCGAGGTACTCCTGCTCGAGCACCGCACGGAACCGTTCCGCGCCCCAGTCGGCGAGTAGGAACTTCAGCCGGGCCCGGTGCCGCAGCCGCCGGTAGCCGTAGTCACGGAACAGCGAGGTGACGCCGGCCCACACATCGGCGACTTCGTCCAGCGGGACCCAGGTGCCCAACCGCACCCCGAGCTTGGGGTTGGTGGACAGCCCGCCGCCGACCCACAGGTCGAAGCCAGGACCGTGCTCGGGATGCACCACGCCCACGAAGGCAATGTCGTTGATCTCGTGCACCACGTCCTGGCGCGGCGAGCCGGACACCGCGGACTTGTACTTGCGTGGCAGGTTGGAGAACTGCGGGTCGCCGAGGTAGCGGTGGACGATCTGCTGGATCGCCGGCGTGCCATCGATGATCTCGTCGTCGGCTACCCCGGCGACCGGCGAGCCGAGAATCACCCGGGGGCAGTCGCCGCAGGCCTCGATGGACGACAGCCCCACCGCCTCCAGCTTCTCCCAGATCCTCGGCACGTCCTCGATCTGGATCCAGTGCAGCTGAACGTTCTGGCGGTCGGTGATGTCGGCGGTGTCCCGGGCGTAGGTCTGGGAGATCTCGCCGACCACCCGGAGCTGCTCGGTGCTCAGCGCTCCGCCGTCGATGCGGATCCGCATCATGAAGTAGCGGTCGTCGAGTTCCTCGGGTTCCAGCACCGCGGTGCGCCCGCCATCGATGCCCGGCTTGCGCTGGGTGTAGAGCCCGTACCAGCGGAAGCGGCCGCGCAGGTCGGCCGGGTCGATGGAGTCGAAGCCGTGGTGGGCGTAGATGGTCTCGATCCGGGCGCGGACATTGAGGGCGTCGTCGTCGCGCTTGTTCCGCTCATTCGGGTTCAGTGGCTCTCGCTGGCCGAGTTTCCACTGGCCTTCGCCGCGGGGTCGCTTGGCCGGTCGGGTCGTGGTGGGGGGCATCAGGATTCAAGCCTCCGGGTGGCGGCGGGACGCGCCACGACGCGAGGGTCCGCTTTGCGGAGGGGGATCCCGGCGACCGGCGCACCCGGCGCCGGTGGTCGAGGGGTAGACGTGCGGCGGCGGGTCAGTCCGTCGGGCCGCACATCGCGCTGCAGATCCGCAGTAAGTCCACGTGGCGCCGGGACACGAGACGGATGGTCAGCGCGGTCACGCGCTCTAGCGTGCCACCCGCCCGCCCTGGCGACCAGCCGTGACCAGATGGTGGGAGCCAGCAATGTGTCCCGCTCATGAGCGGGATTCGATGACCAGCCGGGGTTGGGCTGCCGTAGACCTCGAGGCGGACTACCGCGCCGGTGGTGTCGAGGTCGAGGTCGAGGTGGATGTCCTCGTCCGGGCCCAGGTCGGTGCTGACGACGGTCGCACCGGGCACCGACTGCCAATCGAGCACCCGTGTGGTACGTCCGACGCACCGCACGGTGAGCGTGGCTAACTGGTGGCGGTAGGTGCTTTGCCGGGGCGGCGCCGGCTCAGGCGACACTTCTGACCGTGCTGCGCGATGTTGAAATCCTCGCCGAGCGGGCCCGAGCCGCGCAGTGGTCAGCGGCATCGCCACTGCCAGCAGCCGCCAGGTGGAGGACCACGCCTGCCAGCCGATGCGACGGTCGAGCTTCAGACCGGCGCCCATCAAGGCCACGATCACCCCGAGCTCGGTAAGCCGCGTCGCAACGTCCGGGTACTGCAGCGGGTCGGGGTCCGGCAGGCCGATGGGCAGCAGGAACATCACCATGCCCAAGCCGAGAAACACGATTGGCAGAGAAAGTGGTCGGCTCGCAAGCGCTCGAGGCAAGAATCCGGCTAGCAGGGCCACGACGCCGACGAGTGCGTACTGAGATCGAGCAGATCCACGAAGCGGCATCCGTTCGGGGGACTGCAGGTCACCCCGGATTCCCGCTCCGGCAGCCTTTGACACCCTGCGTCGCCTCGCAGTGGGGTGGGCCACAGTGTGTACCCGGTCGCGCACATCCGGCTTTCGACGACCCACCGACTGCTGAGGGGTAGGCAAGGTGTCAGGAAGGCCGTTGGCGCTGCCGCTCATCTTGCGTGCCCCGTAACTGTCGCACGCCCGATCTTGCTAGGACCGCCAGGTGATCGGGCGTCAGGGTGCGAGGCACCAGAGTGCGTCCATGGGTACCGCCCTAATCTTCTCGCCGAACGGCAGAGTCTGTTGACGGGGTAGAGCACGTAACCAGCGACGAAGCGGTCACCGAGGAGACTTGCCAAGTTCCGTAGCCCGGCGAGGTCGTCCGTATGTACCGTCGCGCCAGATTTCACCTCGACCCGTATCACTGTTCCGTCGGGTGTCTGGATCACCGCGTCGGCTTCGTTCAATCCGTGTATTCGACCGAGTCACCAGCCCCGGGTGCGCCACTCGATGAGGTGAGGTCGCTCTCCCCACAGGTGGCGTACGCGCCCGGCCGCAGCGGCGCCCTTCGGGCTAACGGGGGCGCCGTTGTCGTGTGTCGGGTCTCCTGAAAACTCATGTCGAGCGGGCTAGTCGCCGCCGCTGTACCGCTCGGGTGGTGTGTCAGCCTTGAGAGCGTTGGGCACTGAGCTCGCGCAGCTCCTCAACCTCGGGCACACCGCGGTACCCGCTCACGGCGGCGATTAGCTCATCGGCCCGCCAGGCGTTGGATGGCACGAGCTCGTTGGATTCCAGCGCGAGCACCCCGCAGTGGGCAGCTTCATCGGGTCGCCCCAGCCGTGCCAACACCAGTCCCAGGTCGAGTCGCGCGGTGGCTACTCGGCGGCGCTGACCGCTGGCCTCGGAGCGTGCCGCAGCGTGCCGGGCGTAGTTCTCCGCAGCAGGGTCTCCCAGCCACGCCAGTGTCGTGCCCGTGTACAGCTGGAGCTTGTCTCCATCGAAGTAAAAATGATGGTCAGGGGGGCGGTCCCGCGACTGCCGCCCGGCCGCGGCGGAGCACCGGCGCAGCGCCGCGCGCACCTGCGGACCATCACCGAGACGGGCGGCTGCCCGTGCCGCCTGCATGGCTAGCTGGGCCGCGGCGGGGCTGCCTGACGGGGCGAGCGTCTCGCCGGCGGCGGCCAGTGATGCGACGCGTGACCAGTGCTGATCGACCAGCGCGGTCCAGGTGTCGACTTCGCAGGCCCATGCGCCGATCTCGTCGTGCTCGGTCTCCCGTCCCAGTGAGTCGGCGGCACCGCGTGCGGCGGTCGCTGCGCCGCGCTGGCCGAGGTCGACGTGCAGGGTGGCCGCGAGCAGTGCCAGCCACCCGGCGGCGGTGAGCAGCCGACGGCGTTGGGTGAGGGTTGCCCGGCCATCAAGGAGGGAGCTGACTTGGCGGGCGCTGGTGCGTACGTCGCGCAGGAGTTCGGCGGGTGGGGCGCGGGTGTAGGCCCGGGCCATCGTGTCGATGCTGGTGTCCAGCAGGTCCAGGGTGGTCGACGTGACGTCACTTGCCCGCGCTCTGGCGGCTAGTTCGAGCAGCTCCGTGGGTCGCCCGTCGGTGCTGGTGACCCGTACTCGGTTCACGACCTCCCAGGCGGCCAGTAGCGTCCCGTCGGCGTCCAGGGCGCTGTCCAGCGCGCGGGTGACGGCTTCACTCGGCCAGCGGCGTCCCTGTTCGATGTTGTGCAGGTAGCCTCGGTGCCCGTGTGCTTGCCTAGCCAAATTGGCCAGCGACATTCTTGCGATGGTGCGCCTGCGAGCGAGCTGCACGGCGAAGGCCGTCCGCTCGCTGCTCATCTCGACCTCCCGTTGTCGCCAGTTCGGCTGCCCCGAGCGCAGGCGACACTGAGAGGGTCCCATTCGTTCCGTTCTGTGCGACGGTGGAGGCATGATCGATGATCAGGTGCGCAACGGCTTCCGCAACAGCAACCGGCGGACGATCCACGCCAGCTGTGCACTGCACCGGGGACCGGCGGGCTTCGCCAACCTCAGGGTCAGCAAACTGGACGGGATGATCGAGTTGGATCCGCACGTTGCCGGTGGTTGTGTGATCCTGCTCGACGAGGACGGCGCCAGGGTGCTGTCCGAGGCGCTTGTTGAATGGCTCGGCTGACCGGCGGATGGGAGTGGCTATTCTGGATGACTCACCCAGCCACCGGCTCCAGGTGCTCAAGAGGGCCACGATCGCATACGCGGACTCCTGCTTGTGCTGAGCATCGTCCTTGCGGCCACTGCGGGGCCAGACAGGCCGTCATGATCGCCTTGTTCGGTGCCGTCATGGGTGCACTGGCCGCTGATGCTGCCCGGTTGCGCATCGAGCTGGCGCGGTACCGATGGGTGTTGGGGGAGCTGCCTGGCGACACGGACTGCTCGCCGTAGGAGCCGGAACCCTCTCCGCGATTAACGCCGGGGAGTTGACGTGCTCCCCGGTCAGCCGCCACCGGCTGGAGGGTGCGGTGATGGCGCTGGAGGCGTTGAGCGCGCGTCCGCAAACGAGCATTTCCGGGCAGCCCGCCGAGTGACCATGGCACCCTGCTGATTCCAGGACAGCAGTGTTTCGGAACTCGCCGCCGATTGTGATGTAGCGAAGCTCCCTGCAGGAGCGTTTGCGACCACACTTGGTGGCATGGTAGCGACTCCTCAGGACCCTGACATTGAAATCCTCGACGGCGCCTTCCGGTTTGAGCTTGAGGAGGCACGGCGACTGCTCGCAAACGTCACGGCTGTGGTCGACGCCCTCGAACGGGGCCGCCGCGACACCAACAACCCCCATATGCCCAACATCGACTTGCGCACCCTGGTTGAGGAGCTGACGGATGCGCTGCGCGACGCCGGTAACCCGTGACCCCGATATGCAGACTGACCCGGCGAGCTAATGGCGCGCCAAGCTTCGGATTCAGGTAGGGCCCGATCGGTTGCGTCGGCGGCGGCCGGAGCGGGTGGTCGAGACAGGGTCACGCCAGGCACGGATCAACCCACGCAGCCGGTGGGCAGGTCGTCACTGGGCGCGAAGAGCACCGCGGCGAGCAAGACCAAGCCGCCGAGGACCATCACACCGGCCGTCCACGCCGCGAGCTGCCAATGGGTTACCGCCGCCAGGAACATCCCACCGACGCCAAGCACGCCCGCTATTCTGTCGACTACTGTGATCGTCAACCGAGGTGGGTCGCGCGTAGTGAGCCGTCGCAGCGTCATCGCGTGGCGTGGCATTCCGCGGAGCATCTGGAGGGTGAATCGAGCTCGCGCGCGGCGAGTCGGCAAGATGAATAGTTCGCCGGTCCATTCCTCAAGCCATCGCGCTCGTGTTTCAGACGGCAACAGCACGACCGATGCCGCCAGTGCTCGCTCGGCGACTTCGTGGGATCCCTCGCCGTACAATCTTGGATAGAGGATCGCGGACGGGAGATCTTCGAGTTCGCGCTTGATCGCGTCCATCCCCAGCAGATGAGCAAGTGGGGCATAGACTTGCAGTGTCTCCCTGGACATCAACTGCTGGATGCTGGGGGTCCATAGCGCATCGTGCGCAAGTTGTGCAGTCGATCGGCCAGCTTGAGTGCGACAACGCGGGTCTCGTGAGACTGCCAAAATCGGTGTGCAGTCCATGTTCAGCCTGACAGTCGTCTCGGCCTGCCTTAACTTCTCGGGGCTGCTGACCCCGTCTATTAGTCCAGCAATTTCCTCACCGAAATCCCTACGGAGCTGGGCAAGGGTATACCGGGTGTCCTCGACGGTGTCATGGAGCAGCGCAGCACAGACGGTCTCAGGGCTCTGCCGAGTTCGGCGACAATCGTGGCAACCGCAATTGGGTGGGTGATGTAGGGGTCACCGGACTTGCGCCACTGGCCACGATGCGCACGTGCGGCCACCGTGTACGCGCGCTCGATGCACTGGATGTCTGCTCCAGGATGAGCCGCGCTGACGGTCTTCAGCAGCGCGGTTATCTGCTCCCTCAGTTGCTCGTCGGACAGCGTGTGCCTCTTTATCTGTCGGTGCCTCATGCCTGTGCTCCACCTGCATTGAGCTGCGCAGGACTCCAACCCAGGCTGGCCTGGGTGCGAGACCGGTGTGCACGGGTTAGGGCAGCGCGGGCCTGTTCAGCGCCGTCCGGCGTGAGCCGGTAGAACCGGCGGCGTGGGCGCCCAGCCGCTTCATGTGCCGCCGGGTCTTCCCACGCGCTGTCCACCCAGCCAGCTCGCTCAAACCGAGCGAGGATTGGGTAAATCGTGCCCGAGGGCAACCCCACAAGGTCACACAGCTCAAGGCCGTAGCGCTCCTTGCTGGGCTCCTCTAGTAGCGCCCGCAGCACCAGCTGCGTCTGCAAGGTCATTCGCAGTGCGGGCATGCCTGTACTCTACATATCCTATATGTTTCATATCTAAATCAGGCCACAATGCGCGGGGAGCTTGTAGATTAGACGGCCCCGGCCGGTGTCACCAGCCCCGTGCGCGCCATTTCGCCAGATGCGGCCGCTCGGCGCCGAGCGTGGAATCCTTTCCGTGTCCGGGGTAGAACCATGTCTCGTCGGGGAGTTGATCGAACACCCGGGACTCCAGGTCGTTCATCAACGAGGTGAAATCTGCCGCTGACCAGGTTTTGCCAGGACCGCCCGGGAACAGCGAGTCACCGGTGAACAGATGAGGAGTGCCGTCGCCGTCCCGGTGCAGCAGGGCGATCGATCCGGGGGTGTGCCCGCGCAGGTGGATGACGTCCAGCACCACCCGCCCGACCGCCACGGTCTCGCCGTGGGCCACTAGGCGGTCTGGGGGGACAGGCAACTCGGGGGCGTCGACGGGATGCGCGACGGTCTGCGCTCCGGTCGCGCCGGCGACCGCACCGAGGGCCTGCCAGTGATCCCCGTGCCGGTGGGTGGTGACGATCGTGCGCAGATCGGGCCGGTCCGGGCCATGGCCGAGCAGGTCCATCAGGCGCTCGGCGTCGTTGGCCGCGTCGATCAGCAACGCCTCCCCGGTGGACCGGCAGGCCAGCAGGTAGGCGTTGTTGTCCATCGGTCCGACCGAGATCTTAGTGATGACCAGTGCGTCCAGGGTCCGCCGCTGCGCCGGCCCGCCCGGTCGCACTGCGCCGTCGTAGTCCTCGAGGATGTCCACAGTCGTCGACCGTATCGCGGCCACGGAACCCTCCATAGGTCCTGTATGTCGGTTCGGACGCTCGAGTTGGGCGGTGGGGGGACCGCTGCGTCCGCGACTGTCGGTGCCTCCCCATAACATGGGTGGGCCTATCCGGCCCCCCGACACGCCGGATCCATCCAAGGGAGTACTGGGTTTGAAGGAACCTGGGTTCGAAGGAGCACAGTGGTGCGAAGGGAGCGCAGTGGCTGACCGACTCGTCGTCCGCGGCGCGCGCGAGCACAACCTGCGCAGCGTCGACCTCGACCTGCCCCGCGACAGCCTCATCGTGTTCACCGGGCTGTCCGGTTCCGGCAAGTCCAGCCTCGCGTTCGACACGATCTTCGCCGAAGGCCAGCGCCGGTACGTCGAGTCGCTTTCGGCCTATGCCCGCCAGTTCCTCGGGCAGATGGACAAGCCCGACGTCGATTTCATTGAGGGCCTGTCACCTGCGGTATCGATCGACCAGAAGTCGACCAGCCGCAACCCCCGTTCCACCGTGGGCACCATCACCGAGGTGCACGACTACCTGCGCCTGCTCTACGCCCGAGCCGGGGAGCCACACTGCCCGATCTGCGGCGAGCTGATCTCTCGGCAGACCCCGCAGCAGATCGTCGACCAGGTACTGGCCCTGGAGCCCGGCACCCGGTTCCAGGTCCTGGCGCCGGTGGTGCGAACCCGCAAGGGCGAGTTCGTCGACCTCTTCGCCGAACTGCAGTCCCAGGGTTACGCCCGAGTGCTCGTCGACGGCACCGTGCACCCGTTGACCGACCCACCCAAGCTCAAGCGGCAGGACAAACACGACATCGCAGTCGTGGTCGACCGGCTCTCGGTCAAGGACAGCGCCAAGCAGCGGCTCACCGACTCGGTGGAGACGGCGCTGCGGCTGGCCGACGGCCTGGTGGTGCTGGATTTCGTGGACCGCGACGAGCACGACCCGCACCGGCAGCGCCGGTTCTCCGAGCGGATGGCCTGCCCGAACGGCCACCCCATCGGCGTCGACGACCTGGAACCGCGGTCCTTCTCATTCAACTCGCCCTACGGCGCCTGCCCGGAATGCACCGGAATCGGGGTGCGTAAGGAGGTCGATCCCGAGCTGGTGGTGCCCGACGAAGAGCTTCCGCTGGCCGAGGGCGCGATCGCGCCGTGGGCTACCGGGCAGACCTCCGACTACTTCCAGCGGCTACTCGAGGCGCTGGCCGAGACCGTCGGATTCCGGATGGACATCCCGTGGCGGCGGCTGCCGGCCAGTGCCCAGAAGGCTGTGCTGCATGGCACCGACGACCAGGTGCATGTCCGTTACCGCAATCGCTACGGCCGCGAGCGCGCCTACTACGCCGCCTTCGAAGGTGTCATTCCGTTCCTCGAACGCCGGATGAACCAGACCGAGTCGGAGTACATGCGCGAGAAGTACGACGGCTACATGCGGGAGGTGCCCTGCCCGGCCTGCCGCGGCACCCGGCTCAAGCCCGAGATCCTTGCCGTCACCCTTACTCACACCACGGACGGCAAGAAATCCATTGCCGACGTGTCCGCACTGTCGGTCCGTGACGCCGCGGCCTTCCTCGAGGGCCTGCTGCTGGACACAAGGCAGGCGATGATCGCTGGTGCGGTGCTCAAGGAGATCCAGGCCCGGCTGCGTTTCCTGCTCGACGTCGGGCTGGACTACCTGTCTCTGGACCGTGCCTCGGCCACGCTGTCGGGTGGTGAGGCGCAGCGGATTCGGCTGGCCACCCAGATCGGCTCCGGACTGGTCGGGGTGCTCTACGTGCTCGACGAGCCGTCGATCGGTCTGCACCAGCGCGACAACCACCGGCTGCTGGCCACCCTCACCAGGTTGCGCGACCTGGGCAACACGCTGATCGTGGTCGAGCACGACGAGGAAACCATCCGCACCTCCGACTGGGTGGTGGACATCGGCCCGGGCGCGGGGGAGCACGGCGGTCAGGTGGTGCACAGCGGCCCGTTCCACGAGCTGGAGCGGCACGACACCTCGATTACCGGCGCCTACCTGTCGGGCCGGCGCAGCATCCCGGTCCCGCCCGTCCGGCGTCCGGTGGACCGGTCGCGACGGCTGACCGTAATCGGGGCGCGCGAACACAACCTGCGCGGCATCGATGTGGCCTTCCCGCTCGGTTGCCTGATCTCGGTCACCGGGGTGTCCGGCTCAGGCAAGTCGACGCTGGTCAACGACATCCTCGCGACCGTACTGGCGAACCGGCTCAACGGCGCCCGGCAGGTGCCCGGACGGCACACCCGGGTCACTGGCCTAGATGAGGTCGACAAGCTGGTCCGGGTCGACCAGTCACCGATCGGGCGTACCCCGCGGTCCAACCCGGCCACGTACACCGGCGTGTTCGACCGGATCCGCAAGCTCTTCGCCGCCACCACCGAGGCGAAGGTCCGCGGTTACCAGCCCGGGCGGTTCTCGTTCAACGTCAAGGGCGGTCGCTGCGAGGCCTGTGCCGGCGACGGCACCATCAAGATCGAGATGAACTTTTTGCCCGACGTCTACGTGCCGTGCGAGGTCTGTGGAGGTGCCCGGTACAACCGGGAAACTCTCGAGGTGCACTACAAGGGCAAGACCATCGCTGAAGTGCTCGATATGCCGATCGAGGAGGCGGCAACGTTCTTCGAGCCGATCTCTGCGATCCATCGCCACCTCAAGACACTGGTGGACGTCGGGCTGGGCTATGTCCGGCTCGGCCAGCCGGCGCCGACGTTGTCCGGCGGGGAAGCCCAGCGCGTCAAGCTGGCCAGCGAGCTGCAGAAACGCTCCACTGGTCGCACCGTCTACGTGCTCGACGAGCCGACCACCGGCTTGCATTTCGAGGACATCCGCAAGCTGCTCGGCGTCATCAACGGGCTGGCCGACAAGGGCAACACCGTGATCGTCATCGAACACAACCTCGATGTGATCAAGTCGTCGGACTGGGTGATCGATATGGGCCCAGAGGGTGGGGCAGCGGGCGGCATGGTGATTGCCGAGGGTTCGCCCGAGCAAGTCGCCGCTATTGACACCAGCTATACCGGCCAGTTCCTGCGTGCCGTCGTCGGCGCGCAGCACCCGGCGCCGCGGCGGCGTCGTCGGGCCACCGCAGCCGCAGGCTCATAGCACGCTCCTCACGCCGTGCACCGTTGTGATGCAGGAACTGCTAGTCTGTCGGCGCGACCAGCTTCCGCTCCGGCGGAAGCGGCAAGTGGAGCCTGCTCCCACCCGAACCGTTGCGAGGCGGTCGGGTCCGGTCCCGGAATCCCTCGGTGGATTTCGGCGTTACGTCGTGTGTAGGTGCACACACGCGGCGTCGATCGGTCGGATCTGCGGGTCCCGCACGCCAGCTGGAGTGCGGGACCTTGTTGCGTCCGGGGGTGTCAGTAGGAACCGGGGGTCAGTAGGCAGGACCCCGCATGCTCGGTCGCGCCGTGGGTATATGACGACTGAGGAGGCCACATCACCGTCGAGACACGCATTAACGAACGCATTCGCGTTCCCGAGGTCAGGTTGGTTGGTCCGAATGGCGAGCAGGTCGGCATCGTCCGCATCGAGGACGCGCTGCGGCTAGCTCAGGAAGCGGACCTTGACCTGGTCGAGGTTGCGGCGCAGGCCCGCCCACCGGTCTGCAAGCTCATGGACTTCGGCAAGTTCAAGTACGAGACCGCGCAGAAGGCCCGTGAGTCACGCCGCAACCAGCAGATGACGGTCATCAAGGAGCAGAAGCTCCGCCCCAAGATCGACGCCCACGACTACGAGACGAAGAAGCGCCATGTTGTGCGGTTCCTCGACGCAGGGCACAAAGTGAAGGTCACCATCATGTTCCGGGGCCGCGAGCAGTCCCGGCCGGAGCTGGGCTTCCGGTTGCTGCAGCGGCTCTCCGACGACGTCTCTGAGCTTGGTTTCGTGGAGACTTCCGCCAAGCAGGACGGCCGGAACATGACGATGGTGCTAGCTCCGCATCGCAACAAACCACGGGGAGTCGTCAAGGCCGCACGGGATACCGCCCAGCCGGCAGAGCAATAGCCGGTGCAGTGACCGGTGGCCCGACCGGGCCGCCGCAGCAAGCCCGTCGGTGTGCGGGCCGGTCGTCGCGCGGTGAGCAGCGCGCCGACGAGCAGATGACCGCCGCCTTCATCGGGTGGCAGGACAAGGACGGACATGCCGAAGAACAAGACCCATCGAGGTACCGCGAAGCGCGTGAAGCTTTCGGCAACCGGCAAGTTGCTGCGGCAGCGGGCCGGCAAGCGCCACTTGCTGGAGAAGAAGTCCTCCAGGGTCACTCGCCGGCTGGACGGAGTGGTCGAAGTTGCTCCGCAGGACTCCAAGCGGATCCGCCGGCTGCTCGGTCGCTGACCGCCCGCTTTCTCCGCCCCCGAACCCTGGGCGATCATTCCCGCCCCCGAGATGACAGGACGAATCCAGTGGCACGCGTGAAGCGAGCGGTCAATGCCCAGAAAAAGCGCCGCAGCACCCTGGAGGCCGCCAGTGGTTATCGTGGCCAGCGGTCCCGGCTCTACCGCAAGGCCAAGGAGCAGATCCTCCACTCGATGCAGTACGCCTACCGCGACCGGCGGGCGCGCAAAGGGGACTTCCGCAAGCTCTGGATCACCCGGATCAATGCTGCCGCACGCCAGAATGGGATGACCTACAACCGGCTCGTCCAGGGATTGCGCATTGCCGAGATTGAGGTAGACCGCAAGAATCTCGCCGAGCTCGCCGTCTCCGATCCTACCGCCTTCACCGCGCTGGTCGAGATCGCCAGAGCCAACCTGCCGGACAGCCGAGGGGCACGCGCACCCATGTCCAGGGAAGGCGACGCCGCCTGAGCACAGCGGGCCCCGCTGGTCCCTTTACTGAACGAACCCCACGGGTTAAAGCTGCGCGCGGACTGCTCCGGCGGCGGGACCGCGAACGCGCTGGGCGGTTCCTCGTCGAGGGAGCCCAAGCCGTGCGCGAGGCGGTCAGGTACGGATCGGTGCACGAGCTGTTCGTCACCGAGCGTGCCGCTCACCGGCATCCTGACCTGCTCGTCGCCGCAGCCTCCCGGGTATCTCTGATCACCGAGCGGGCCGCCGCGGGGCTGTCCGACACGGCCACTCCACAAGGTGTTGTGGCCGTGTGTACAACGCTTGGGCAGCCTGCGGCCGACGCGCTGCGCGGCACCCGGCTGGTTGCGGTGCTGATAGACGTCTCCGACCCGGGTAATGCCGGCACGGTCATCCGGGTAGCCGATGCGGCCGGGGCAGGCGCGGTGGTCTTCACCGGGGACACCGTTGACCCGCACAATGGGAAATGCGTGCGGGCCTCCACCGGCAGCCTGTTCCACCTCCCGCTGGGCATCGAGCCTGATCCGCAGCGGGCCGTGGTGGCGTGCCGGCAGGCCGGGATGCAGGTCCTGGCAGCCGATGGCCGCACCGGCTGCGATCTCGACGACGTGATCGACGCCGGAACTCTGGAGGTGCCGACCGCGTGGCTGTTCGGCAGTGAGGCGCACGGGCTGGGCGGTGAACTGCTCGCAGTCGCCGACGGTGCCGTCGCTGTCCCGTTGCATGGGGCCGCAGAGAGCCTCAACCTGGCGTCCGCGGCGGCGATCTGCATGTACGCCAGCGCGCGGGTACACCGTCGGCGCCGTGTCCCCGACCGGGATCACCTAGGATCTGGCGGGAACTGACCGAATACCGGCACGGCAGGCCCGACGTCGCTGGTCCGCCGGAAGCCCAGGAGTTCCTCTCATGTCTGGAACCAACGACTCCTACGATCCCAAGCAGGTCGCCGTGCTGGCTCCAGAAGCGCTGGCCCAGGCTGTCGAGGATGCAGAGAAGGCCTTCGCCCAGGCGACCGACCTCGACGAGCTGACCGCGGTCAAACCCCTCCACCTCGGTGACCGATCGCCGCTGCTGACCGCCCGCCGCGAGATCGGTGCGCTCCCACCGCAGGCCCGCGCCGAGGCCGGCAAGCGGCTCAACTCCAGTCGCACGGCTGTGCAGGCAGCGTTCGATCAGCGCCGCGCCGTACTGGCGGCCGAGCGGGACACCGGCAAGCTGCGGGCTGAGGCCGTTGACGTCACGTTGCCGTGGGACCGGGTCGCAGGTGGCGCCCGGCACCCGATCATCACGCTCTGCGAGCGTATCGAGGACGTGTTCGTCGCGATGGGCTACGAGGTCGCCGAGGGACCTGAGCTGGAAGCTGAGTGGTTCAACTTCGACGCGCTCAACTTCCCCCAGGACCACCCGGCCCGCACCATGCAGGACAGCTTCTACGTGGCGCCCGAGGGCTCGGGCATGGTGCTACGCACGCACACCTCCCCGGTACAGGTGCGCACCCTGCTCGCACGGGAGCTACCGGTGTACGTGGTGTGCCCCGGTCGGACTTTCCGTACCGACGCGCTGGATGCCACCCACACCCCGGTCTTCCACCAAGTCGAGGGCCTGGCGGTGGACAAGGGCATCACCATGGCCCATCTGAAGGGCACCCTGGACGCCTTCGCGCGAGCCATGTTCGGCCACACCTCGCGGACCCGGTTGCGGCCCTCGTTCTTCCCGTTCACCGAGCCCTCCGCCGAGGTCGATGTGTGGTTCCCGGAGCGTAAGGGCGGCGCCGGCTGGGTCGAGTGGGGCGGCTGCGGGATGGTCAATCCCCACGTGCTTCGTGCCTGCGGCGTCGACACCGCGGTCTACTCCGGCTTCGCCTTCGGCATGGGCATCGAGCGCACCCTGCAGTTCCGCAACGGCATCACCGACATGCGGGACATGGTCGAGGGCGACGTCCGGTTCACCTGTGCATTCGGAATGGAGGCCTGAGCCGATGCGCGTTCCGTTGTCATGGCTGCGCGATCACGTCGCGCTGCCCGACGAGGCTTCCAATGTCGCCGCCGCTCCCACAGTCCCGGAGATCGCTGACGCCTTGGTGCGGGCCGGCCTCGAAGTCGAGGCGGTGCACCAACTCGGCCCGGTGAGCGGACCGCTCGTGGTGGGGCGGGTCCTGGAGATCGAAGAGTTGAGCGGCTTCTCCAAGGCCATCCGGTACTGCCTCGTCGACGACGGTGAACTGGCCCCACGCGGGATCGTCTGCGGGGCCAGCAACTTCGACGTGGACGATCTGGTGGTGGTCGCCCGTCCGGGGGCGGTGCTGCCGGGCGACTTTGTGATCGCGGCGCGAACCACCTACGGCCGGACGTCCGACGGGATGATCTGCTCGGCTGCCGAGCTCGGACTCGGCGAGGACCACACCGGGATCATGGTGCTCCCCGCGGGCACCGCGATCCCCGGGGGAAGTGCTGTTGAGCTGCTTGGCCTGGATGACGCAGTGATCGAGTTGGCGATCACCCCGGACCGGGGTTACTGCCTGTCGATGCGTGGGTTGGCGCGCGAGCTGGCCATCGCCTTCGACGCTCCCTACGGGGACCCCAGCCTGCTGGAGGTGCCGCAGACGTCGAGTACGGCCTGGCCGGTGCGCATCGACGACGAGCACGGTTGTCGCCGGTTCGTCATCCGTTGGGTGTCGGGCGTGGACCCTTCGGCCGCGTCTCCGTGGTGGATGCGCCGGAGGTTGCAGCTGGCCGGGATGCGGCCGATTTCGCTGGCCGTCGACGTCACCAACTACGTGATGCTGGAGCTCGGACAGCCGTTGCATGCCTTTGACGCCGCCAAGCTGGACGGTGACCTCATCGTCCGACGTGCTGCCGACGGCGAGAAGCTCACCACTCTGGACGGGGTATGCCGGGAGCTGGATCCCGACGACATGGTGATCTGCGATAACAGCGGTCCGGTGTCTCTGGCGGCGGTGATGGGCGGGGAAAGCACCGAGGTCGGTGCACAGACCACCAGCCTGCTGCTGGAGGCGGCGACCTGGGACCCGGCCTCAGTGGCCCGTAGCGCCCGGCGGCACAAGCTACCCAGCGAGGCTGCCCGGCGTTTCGAACGTGGGGTGGATCCTGCACTGCCGCCGGTGGCCGCCGAGCTTGCTGCGACGCTGCTGAGCCGTTATGGCGGCGGAGAGATCCAGCAAGGCCGCACCGATGTCGGGACGCTCCCGCGGCCCAAGTCCGTGACGATGCCGATCGATCTGCCGGATCGAGTGGCGGGGCGGCGCTACGAGAACGGTGCCACCGTCCGCCGGCTTTCCCAGGTCGGCTGTGCCGTGACGCTCGGCGGAACCAACGGCACCACGACGGTCACCGTCGTCCCGCCGTCCTGGCGGCCCGATCTGTCCCAACCGGCCGACCTCGTCGAGGAGGTGCTGCGGCTGGAGGGCTACGACACCATCCCCTCTGAGCTGCCGCCGGCGCCACCCGGTCGTGGCCTGTCTGTCGAGCAGCGCCGTCGCCGGACGATCTCTCGGACGCTGGCCGCCGCCGGGTACGTGGAGGTGCTGCCCAGCCCGTTCGTCTCAGCCGGAACCTGGGACGCATTCGGCTTGCCCGACAACGACCCCCGGCGGCACACCGCGACACTGCTCAACCCGTTGGAGACCGACCGCGATCAGTTGTCCACCACGCTGCTGCCTGGCCTGCTCGAAGCCCTGGTGCGCAACGTGGCCCGCGGCCAGCGTGACGTGCTGCTCTACGGCATGGCCCCGGTCGTGCAGCCGCGGATTGCCGCCACAGCGATGCCGGCCGTGCGGGTGGATCGGCCACCAAGCGACGGTCAGCTCACCGCGCTGAACCGAGCGTTGCCTCTGCAGCCGCTGCACGTGGGTGTCGTGCTCGCCGGGCAGTGGGAGCGTCCCGGTTGGTGGGGCCCAGCCCGGGCGGCGACCTGGGCCGATGCTGTGCAGGCCGCGCGGCTGGTCGGGCACGTCGCGGGAGTGGAGATTGTGGTGCGTGCCGCGCAGACCGCGCCGTGGCATCCCGGCCGGTGCGCCCAGCTGGCGGTGGATGGCCGCGTGTTGGGCCATGCCGGGGAGTTGCATCCCGCGGTGATCGAGGCGTTGGGGCTACCAGCACGGACCTGTGCGATGGAGCTCGACCTCAATGCGTTGCCGCTGACCGAGCAGCGGCCCGCACCGGTGGTGTCGCCCTATCCGCCGGTGCTGCAGGACGTCGCACTGGTGGTGGACGCGGCCGTGCCTGCCGCCGAGCTGACCGCCACCCTGCGCCGTGGCGCCGGTGAACTGCTGGAGGATGTGCGGCTGTTCGACGTCTACACCGGTGACCAGATCGGTAAGGGCAACCGGTCGCTGGCCTTCGCGCTGCGCTTTCGCGCTCCAGATCGCACCCTCACCGTCGCCGAGGCCAGCGCGGCTCGAGATGCAGCGGTTGCCGCCGCCATCGAAACCCACGGCGCCACCCTGCGCGCATAACCCCCGCCCCCACCACCCCGGCGTGTTGCGCCCTAGTGCCCGGTGTGTCGCGCTCTCCTGTGCGGTGTGTCGGACCCGAGGTCTTCAGCGCCACCCGCGCCCTTGACCGCCGGGCAGTCCACGCACACGCCACCGGCCTGGCCGATGCGTTACGCGCCCAGCTCGGGATGCCACCTGCAGGGTCGGCCATCGTGGCGGATCACCGCGAGGGCGCGGCCGAATTACTGGCCGCGGCAGGAGTCCGCGCCAGCAACCGCGCCGGCGCCGCCCGGCTGTCCTTCCACCTCTACTCCACCGCAGAAGATCTCGACCGCGCCGCCACCGCCCTCGGCAAACCAACGTCAGCGTGACCGGCAACTGTTGAATGATGTTGCACTATGGTGCATAATCATTCGTATGGCGCTCAAGGTCGCGGTAGCCGGCGCGAGCGGGTACGCGGGTGGGGAGCTGCTGCGCCTACTACTGGGCCACCCGGAGATCGAGATCGGCGAGTTGACGGCGGGCGACAACGCCGGCAGCACGCTCGGCGAGCACCATCCGAACCTGGTGACCCTGGCCGATCGCGTGCTGTCCGACACCACGGCCGAGCGGCTTGCCGGGCACGACGCGGTGTTTCTCGCCCTACCGCACGGCCACTCCGCAGCGCTGGCGGCTGCGCTACCCGAGGACACCGTGGTGATCGACTGCGGCGCCGACCACCGGCTCGCCGATCCGGCGGCCTGGCAGCGTTGGTACGGCAGCGAGCACGCGGGCACCTGGCCTTACGGGCTCCCCGAGCTACCAGGAACGCGAGACAAGCTGCGCGGAGCTCGCCGCATCGCGGTGCCCGGCTGCTACCCCACGGTGGTCAGCCTGACGCTTGCACCTGCGCTCGCAGCCGGACTCATCGCTGCCGACGTCGTCGTGACCGCGATGTCCGGCACCTCGGGAGCCGGGCGTTCCCTCAAGCCACACCTGCTGGCCTCGGAAGTGATGGGCTCGGCCAGCGTCTACGGGATGGCCGGCGCGCACCGGCATACCCCGGAGATCATCCAGAACCTCACCGGTGTCGCCGGCCAGGCGGTCACCGTGTCCTTCACTCCAGTGCTGGCGCCGATGCCGCGCGGGATTCTGGCCAGCTGCATCGCAACGTTGCGTCCGGGTACTAACGAGGAGAGGGCCCGTAGCGCATACCACGCCGCATATACTGCGGAGCCATTCGTGCACCTGCTTGCGCCGGGCCGCTGGCCGGCCACCGCTGCCGTGCAGGGCTCCAACTCCGTCCAGCTGCAAGTCGCGGTAGACGCCGACGCCGGGCGGCTGGTTGCGGTGGGCGCGGTCGACAACCTCACCAAAGGCACTGCGGGAGCGGCTCTGCAGTGCCTCAACCTGGCGCTGGGACTTCCTGAGACCACCGGCCTGCCGGCCTGGGGAATCGCGCCCTGATAGGCCGGCACCGGTAGGGAGGACATCGCGATGAGCGTCACTGCAGCCAACGGGTTCCGGGCGGCCGGGGTGGCCGCTGGCATCAAATTCAGCGGTGGTTTGGACCTGGCTCTGGTGGTCAATGACGGACCGTCCAGGGCGGCCGCGGGGGTGTTCACCCGAAACCAGGTCAAGGCGGCGCCGGTGCTGTGGTCGGCGCAGGTCCTCACCGGACGACGGCTGCGCGCGGTCGCGCTGAACTCCGGCGGAGCCAACGCCTGCACCGGCCCTGGCGGGTTCCAGGACACCCATGTCACCGCCGAGCGGGTCGCCACGGTGCTGGACTGTGGAGCGGTCGAGGTCGCGGTTTGCTCCACCGGGCTGATCGGCGAGCGACTACCGCTGGACGCCGTGCTGGCCGGAGTCGACAGCGCCGCCGCAGCACTGGCCGCGACGCCGGAAGCCGGCCTGGCCGCCGCCACCGCAGTGCTCACCACCGACACCGTGCCCAAGCAGGCCGCCGTCGCCGGCACGGGTTGGAC
>DASQVB010000239.1:0-2002 GCA_035640975.1 Pseudonocardiaceae bacterium | reverse complement strand
GGGCGATCGGTGGGGCGGCAGACGGCACGGCTGAAGCGAGGCCGGTGGCCAGCGGTGCCCCGCTGGGAGTGATGTAGAGGTCCCGGAGCTGCTCGACCGAGGTGATGTGGCTGCCGACCTCGACGGTGAGCGGCTCGGTGTCCGGGGTGAGCTGGCCTGCGGGTACCCGCACCCCGTTGGCCTTGAGCACGCTCAAGATGCTGCTCACCGACACCCCGCGGTCTGCCGCCTCGTCGGTGTCCACGTCCACGACGATCCGCGGCTCGCGGATGCCTGACAGCGTCACGTCGGCGACACCGTCAAGTCCGGCGAGCAGCGGGCGGACGTCGTCGCTGAGCACGGCGGCAACCCGATCGTTGCCCAAGTTCGACGACACCCCCAGCTGCACGACCGGGAGGTTGTCGGTGCTACCGGTGACGACTTTCGGGTCGACGTCCGCAGGCAACGCCACGCTCTGGACGGCTCGTTGAAGCTGCGAGGTTAGTTCAGCGAGATCTGAACCGTACTCCAGATCAACGGTAACCACCGAAGAGGCGCCGGTGCTCGTCGAACTCGTACCGGTCACGCCGGTGATGCCGCCGACCGCAGCCTCGATCGGCGTCGTGACTTGTTGCTCGACCACCTCCGGTGACGCGCCCGGATACTCCGTGACCACCAACGCCGCCGGGATGTCGATGGAGGGAAGCAACTCCTGGCGCAGCGACATCGTGCTGATCGCGCCGAGCACGATGATCAATGTCGTGATGAGACCGACGATTGCACGGTTGGTCAAGCTGAGACGGGTCAACCAGGTCATCGCACACCCTCCGCGAAGGGGGTCGGCACGGTCCATTCAGAACTCACGCGCTGCCGAGAGTCATCGAGTCGCACAAGGCCGCCCTGCAGCGCAGCATCGCTCGCCACGAACCGAAGCCGACGTTCGACATGATCCGGTGGGCGAGACTGACTGCGGACGGCGCCTGCCGATCCGCCCGGGCCGTATTCCCTGAGCTTGGGCCAGCACGATGACGATGACGTTCTGATGAACAAATTGAGTACGATCGCGCGCAGCGCGGTAATCCGGATGTGTCGGTGCGCCCACACCCACCGCAGGCGAACCATAATTTCTCTCCTCAGGTGGCGGGTCGGCGCCGGCCGTACCTCCCGGGGTGCCACTTGGAGGAATAGCAACAGAAAGCAGGCCACGCGTGATCCACCGCTTCCGATAAGAAAGGCACAAAGCGGGCGATGGCGAACAGGAAGCCACCCGCTGCGGTGCCGGATAGCTACGTCACGGACCCGCGCGCCGCGTTCAAACGCCACTGCCGGGGAAAGCTGGTCGGCCGGGACCGCCTGCGGCAGGAAGGTATCCTTCGCCAGCGGAACAGCGTACAGCTCCCCATTCCGACGCCCACGGCGATCAAGGCGCGATCGGGACCACGTTGCACCGCAAGGCTGTCACGACACTGACCGTCGCGATTACCTGAATCGCCTCACATCTCAGCATGATCGTCGGACGATTCCAGCGGTCCGGCGTCCGAGAGCCCGTTGGCTACCTCATGGTCCGCCCGCTCGTCACCACCGGCGCTCGGTTCGTCCGACGAGCAACGAGGCCGGACGAACCGAGCGGTCAGTGGTGTGGTGAGTGATCAGCCAGCTGCCTCTGCAGCTGATCAACCTCGGCGCGCAGCTCGTCCAACTGACGGTGGAGAGCCTGGGCCGCGACCACCAGCACGCCATGGGCATCCACTATCGGGATAGTGGTATCGCCCCGTCCCAGTTGGAACGTCGCATGCCAATCCTGAGCCATCGGACCCAGGTGACGCACACCCGCAGGTTCCCACCGGTAACGCCAAGTCGCCACCGGCAACCCACCGAGCTTGGCCAAGACGTCGTAACCGTTGACCGGCCCGGCGCTGATCCTCTTGGTGTCAATCGGGTCTGTCAGGGTCGGCGGCCTAGGCGTTTCCTGCCCAGACGGCCAATCCTGGATGTGATCGGTCACCGACTCCAATTCACCGCC
>DASQVB010000238.1:0-9487 GCA_035640975.1 Pseudonocardiaceae bacterium | reverse complement strand
GGGGTCCCCGTCTCCGCCTCTGTCAGGCATGACGCCGGCAGCTGCAGCCGAGGGGCGGCTGCCAGGAGGTGCCGGGTGTAGGGATGCTGGGGCGCGGCGACGATCTCCTCCCGCGGACCCACCTCGACCAGCTGGCCGGCGCGCATGACCGCAATCCGGTCGGCGATGCGCTCGATCACCGGTAAGTCATGGGACACGATCAGCAGCGCGAGATCCAGCCGCCGGCGCAGGTCGTCGAGCAGGTTGAGCACGTCGGCCTGCACGAGAACGTCCAGGCCGCTGGTCGGCTCGTCGGCGATCACCACGTCCGGGTCGTTGGCCAGCGCGATGGCGATCACGACTCGTTGGCGCATACCACCGGAAAGCTGGTGCGGGTAGTCGCGGCTGCGTTCAGGGTCGAGTCCGACCAGGGCAAGTAACTCTTGCGCCCTGGTTCGGGTCGCATCGGCACGGACCGAACGGTGCGCGGTGATGGCTTCGGCGATCTGGTCCCCGACCGTCAGCACCGGGTTGAGCGCGCTCATCGCTTCCTGGGGGATGAGCGCCACCCGATCACCGCGCAACCCGCGCAGCTCGTAGGGCCGCAACGTCGCCAGGTTGTGCCCACAGACGATCACCTGACCGTCTTCGATCACCGCCGCGACCGGGAGCAACCCGCAGGCGGCAGCCGCGACCGTCGACTTGCCGCTGCCGGACTCACCGACCAGCCCGAGCACCTCCCCGGCCGCCACCGACAGGCTCACCCGGTTCGCGGCCAGCACCCGATCCCGGCCCGAGCCGTAACTGACGGTGAGGTCAACGATCGTCAGCGGATTCCCCGTGGTCGTCGGCACCGGCGTCGCCGAAGAAGCAGCGGCAGGGCGGCGGCGGTCTGATTGCCGGCTCAGCCGGCGGTGAGGCGACCGGTCACGAAGTGTGGGTCTAGCCCGCTCCTCGAAGGCGTAACCCAGCAGCGCGAAGGCGAGCACCGTAGCGGCGATCGCGAGGCCCGGTGGGATCACCCACCACAACCACGCATCGGTCAAGAAGGCGCTGCGGGAGTGCGCCAGCGACAGCATCGTGCCCCAGCTCTTGGCCGTCACATCGCCCAGGCCGAGGAACGCCAGCGACGATTCGAGCAGGATCGCGTTCTTGGTTCCGAGTACGAACTGAGGCGCGACCAGGGGCGCGACCGCCGGAACGACGTGGCGCGACAGCACGTAACCCGCGCTGCCGCCCATCGCGCGCAACGCCTGGATGTGGTCGCGTTCGCGCAACGACAGCACCTGAGCGCGCAGCTCGCGCGCTACCGGAGCCCAGATCACCAGTGTGATCACCAGGATCTGATTGCCCAGCCCGGGACCGAGAAAGACCCCGATCACCAGCGCCAGTGGCAGTATCGGCAGCGCGAGCACGACGTCGACCAGACGCATCAGGACGGTGTCCAGCCAGCCGCGGGCATACCCGGCCGTCACTCCGACGGTCAGGCCGACCAGCGTCGCGGCCAGCGCGGCCACGATCCCGATCAGCAGCGAGATGCGCGCGCCGTAGATCAGTTCGGAGAGCAGGTCGTGGCCGACGTCGTTGGTACCGAGCAGGTGCGCTGCCGAGGGACCGGCGAACGGGGTGCCGGTCCGCACGTTCGGGTCGTAGGGCGCGAGTAGCGGCGCAGCGAATGCGGTAGTCAGCAGCAGCGTCAGAATGCACCCACCGAAACGGGCGGCGGTTGTCATAATGCCGCCTCCGCGGCGGGTACGTCGCGACGTACCCGCGGGTCCAAGAGCGGATAAATCAGATCGGCGAGCAGATTCAACCCGATGACACCGACGGTGATCAGTAAGAACGCGCCTTGCAGCAGCGGGTAGTCCCGAGCGGTCACCGCCTCGTAGATCAGCCGGCCCAGCCCCGGATAGGCGAACACCGTCTCGACCACGACCAGGCTGGACAGCAGCGTGCCCACCATCACCGTCACATTGGTGAAGACGGGCAGCAGAGCGTTGCGCAGTGCATGGCGTAGCGCTATCCGACGCTCAGAGACCCCTTTCGCACGGGCCAGCCGGACGAACGGCTCGTCGAGCACCGAGATCATCGCCGCCCGGGTGAGCAGGAAGATCGAGCCGAAGATGGCCAGCGTGATCGTGACCACCGGCAGCACCAGCCGGCGCAGCATCTCTCCGATCGCCGCGGCCCCACTCGCGGTGATCTCGGTGGCGCCGAAGGAGGGGAACCAGCCGAGCTGCACCGCAAAAACCGCGATCAGCATCATGCCGATCCAGAAACTCGGCATGGAATCGACTGCCAGCACTCCGGTAACCAGCCCGATGTCCCGCCGGCGACCCCGCCACCAAGCTGCGGCCGCCCCGAGTATGACGCCGAGCATCGTGGCGCCCAGGAGACCGAGCCCGATCAGCGCCAGCGTCCACGGCAGGCGTTCGAACAGCAGATCGACCACCGGGCGGTTGTGCGCAACTGAGATCCCCAGTTCGCCGCGCGTCAGCCCGGTCCAGAACCCGGCGTACTGCTCGAGGATCGGGCGGTCCAGCCCGTAGCCGGTCCGGATCTGGGACAGCTGCTCTTCGGTGAGGCCCTGGATCGGACCGGCGTAGAGATAGTCGACGGGGTCCCCGGGTGCCAGGTACGGCAGCGCGAAGTTGATCGTCGCGGCCACCCAGAGCACCAGCGCGTATTGCGCCACGCGGGGTAACGCGCGCCGCAGCTGTCCCATTACCGGTAACTCATTACTGGGTAAATCATTACTGGGTGATCATCACTGGGGTGCGACGACGGCGTTGGCGGTGCGGGCGACGTCGGGCGGCAGCAGCGACCACTTGTGCACGATGCCGTAGCCCGGCGACTCGACCCACCCGCCGTAGCTGCCGGCCCGGAAGGCCCAGTACTCGTCGGGGTAGTACAGCGGGATCGACGTCGGCTGCCGGTTGAACAGCGCCTGCATGTCCTGCAACACCGCGTTGCGATCGGCGTTGGTGGTGGCCGCCTCCCACTCGCGGTACAGCGCGTCGAACTCCGGGTAGGGCATCTTCGGGTAGCGCCATAGGTAGCCCGACATGTGGGACATGACGAACTGGTCGGGGTCGGCGACGCCGTGCGCGGTGATCGTGCTGATCGCCAGGTCGAACTCACGGGTGGTGAACAGGTTCGCCACCGTGGCCGCGTCCGTGCCGGTGACCTCTAACTCGATGCCCACCTCGCGCAGATCCTCGGCGACCAGCTCGGCGGCGCGGACGTCGACGGGCAGGCTGGCGGTGACGAACAACTGGTAGCGCAGCGGGCCGTTCGGGCCCTCGCGGATCCCGTCGCCGTCCCGGTCGACAAAACCTGCCTGATCGAGCAGCTGGCGGGCCTCGTCCGGCGCGTAGGGCGTGGACAGCATCGGGTTGGCGAACGGCGCGTCCGGGTGCGGGTAACCCTTGACTGCGGGCCGGCCCTGGCCGAGGAAGACCGTCTCCAGCATCTGGTGCCGGTCCAGCGCACGGCTGATCGCTCGCCGCAACGCCGGCTGGTCGAACGGGGCGTGCTCGAAGTTCATCCGCAGCTCGGGGAACTGCAGCGGCGCGGTCTTGACGACGTCGACCTGGTTCGAGCCGCTGAACTGGTCGATCAGCTCCGGGGACAGTGGTCGGGCGGCCGCATCGATCTCACCGGACCGCAGCGCGGTAAAGGTCGCCGAGGGGTCATCGATCACCGGCATGACCAGCTCACGGACCCGCGGAGCGCCGGCGAAGTACGTCGGGTTGGCTTCGAAGCGGTAGCCGGAGGTCGGGTTGTAGTCGACCAAGCGGTAGGGCCCGGTGCCCACCGGCAGGGTCTTGACCGCCTTGGCCGTGTCCGGCGGCACGGCCGACCACACGTGTTTCGGGATGATCGGCAGGTCGGCCAGCGTCACGGTACCCAGTTCCGGGCAGGAGAACCCGCAGGTGAAGTGCACTGTGTCGGGGTCGATCGCGGTGATCGTGCTGATCGTCGGGATGTGCGTGACGTGGTGGGTCCAGCGGCCGGTCGGGGCCACCTTCATGTACTCGAAGCTGAAGACCACGTCGTCGACGGTGAATGGCTGACCGTCGTGCCAGCTCACTCCCTGCCGCAGATCCACCTCCCAGGTGGACGGATTGACCTGACGGACTGCGGTGGCCAGCCAGGGCTGTGGCTCGTCGACATATGGCGAGGGTGCGACGAGCTTGTCGTAAACCAGCTCCGCGATCGGTTCCGGCGAGCCGGCGAAGATGTTGAGCGGGCCGGTGTCCCGCGGCACCGCGATCCGCAGCCGGTCCGCCTCGGTCGGTGCATCGGACGTGCCACTGTCCGAGCCACCGCACCCGGTAACCAGCAGCACTGACGCGGCGAGCACGGCAAGTGTTGCGCGACCGCGCTTCATGATCCATCCCTTCGACGAGGAAGGGACGTCGTCACCCAGCGGAGTAGCTCGTCGAGGAACCTGGCGGCGTTGGGCGCCCCGGTATGGCCGAAGTGAGCCAAGGGGTCGATGGTCGAGACCAACATGGTGCCTGCTGTGCTGGTTCGATCCAGGTAGGCCACTGCGGCGCCATCAGGTGCGGCGAGCAGAACCTCGGCACCGGTGGGTGGCGCCAGCACACCGTGGTGGTGCAGCGCCGCGGCGGCGGCACCGACTTGGGTGTTCCGCCAGGCCGCACCGATCTTGGTTTGGCCGGCGCCTCCAGCGGGCCGGAAAGTCCACCGGGCGTATGCCGGCCAGCCGGCCTGATGATCGCCGAACAGCAACACCGCGCCGCCACGGTCGAGCACCGCCTCCAAGGCCGGCGTCAGTGCGGCGAGCCGGCGCCGCGGGATGCCCTCCGGCACCCACACCACATCGGCCTCGGGCAGCGCCGCGCCATGCCGAGTTTCGACCACATCGGCAAGCCGGTGACGATACGCGGCGAAGGTTCGGGTCTCGGCTGCTGAGCCGCTGTGCAGCGCGACCACGTGTCTGCCACAGCTCATCATCGGTGGGCCTCCTGGCGTACCCACTCGATGAGCTGTGGCGCGATACGCGCGGCTGAGCTGTCCGTGGTGGCGTTGGCCAGCAGGTTGGTACCGCCATGCAGCAACACAGTGCCCCCGGTCGAGGCGCGGTCCACGTACGCCCCTGGCGTGCCATCCGCGCGCAGCGCGATCACGTCGGCACCGGCCGGGGGGCGGTGCCGGCCGTTGGAGTAGAGAAAATTCGTGCCGAGGTCGTGAGGCGACACGCTGGAGAAGATTGGATGCTCGCCCAGCTGGGGCGGTCCCGATTCGACGCCCCCCGCCAGGTCGGGCTCGAAGGCCGTCGCGCCCGGCAACCAGTCGTGGGTCAGCTGCCCGCTGAACACGACCACGCGTCCCTTGTCGAGAAAGCCGCGTAGCTTGTCCTGCATCGCCGCCAGCAGGGTCTGATCACTGCGGCCGGCCAGGATTAGTCCGGCGAAGGACGTCAGCTCGGCCGTCGGCAGGTCATCAAGGTCGATCGCGGTGACGGGCATCGCGGCGAGCGCGACGTCGCGGCCTGCGACCCCGTCTGCTGTCTGCCAGAGTCCGAGACACTCGTCCCAGTCGGTTCTGTCTGCGTCGGCGTGCACGGCTACCGCGATCTCGTGCAGACGCAAATAACAGGTCACGCGGTGTTAACACTAGCTAAGGACAGGCTCACCTGAAAGAGGGTAATTTTAGGCTAGGCTTTACACAAGAGGGTGAACGCTCAACGCTGGGCCACGATGCGTCAGGCGACCTCCAGGGGCGCCGCCTCGCCGGGCGTGGGACGGCGAGGCGGCTGGGGAATGTCTAGCCCTGGCTTCCCTCTTCGGCGGTCGGCTGTGCAGCTTCATGGTCATCAGACGTGGCTCGGTTGTGTGAGCTCGCCAGCGTGTTCGGCGTGATTCCCGCGGCGTCGATCGCTGCGCTCATCGACGGTGACGAGGCTTTCATGTCCGCCAGCGCTGCCGCCATGTCGTCAGGCGAAGCCGTGCTCGCCGACTCATTCGTCTGGGAAGATTGCTCACTGCTCTCTTCGATCATGAGCGAAGCGTAACCGCTCAGGGCTGACAGCGCAGCAAAACTGAGGCGATGGCTTCACTTGAACTGATGCCTGCGTCGCGCTACATGCCCCCAGACGGCGCACCGAGAGCACCAGCGGGAGGCTCGTAGTACAGGAGTTCCTGCTGAGCCCGACAGAACTCCTGCCACGCGTCACAAAGATCATTCTGCGCCGCGTCGAGAGCCTCCACCGGCGCAGGGGTCGCAACCCATCGGCCTCGGACCGGCTCGACCACGGTCAATGCTTCAAGGGCGTGCGAGGCATTGCGCAAGCGTTGATGGGCTTGGTGAAGCCGCTGGCGTTGCTGCTCCGAGAGCTCCTCTGGCTTACGTCTGGCTTCCACGTCTCACCCTCCGCCGGTCCCTGATGCTCAACCGTAACCCCGCGACCTCGTCACCCACCGTTGCGCACACCTGGATTCGTCACTACGAGGGCTCGCTGGGCGTGTCGGGCCCTCGATCAGCGCGTTGCGCGCTCAGCAGGTCATCGAGTGTCTTCAGCTGTGAGTTCACCATGCGACGCAGCCGGATCACCACGATCATGATCAAGCAACCGAACATGACCAATACGGACGCGGCTACCGCCAGCACAATGATGATTTGGGTATTGCTCACGACCACATCCTCTCAGCCGTCCATCACGTGCGCCTCAACGCGACCCGGGTGTGATTGTCGAAAGGAAGCTGCGGATTGCTTCGGCGCAGCCAGCCCGGGTCATCGTCGTGGATCCAGTGTCCGGCAGCAGGAAACTCGACCAGATGGGTGTGCGGACGGCGGCGAATCATCTGGTGGGCCATTTCCGTGGAGAGCAGGGTGCTGTGCTGGCCGTGCAGCAGCAGGGCCGGGCATGTCGAACCGAGCCAGTCGCTCCACCAATCGCCGAGGCCATGATGCTGCACAGCCATCAGCTCCTCGTAGTCGAACAGTAACCGCCAACCCTGCTCACCGGTGACAGCACTGCGCAGGAAGTACTCGGCGTTGGGAACTCCGTGGGCGCGAATCATCTCAGCGAGCGCCTCCCATGTGGGTGCGAAAGGAGGCCAGCCACTGATGTCGAGCACGGGATTGGGAACCTCAGGTCGGCGCATGACGGCGCCGACATCCTCGGTGATCAGCGCACGAACCAGCTTGGGATGCTGGGTGGCGAGTTGGTAGGCGGTGACGCCGCCAAGGGAGTGGCCAGCACCACCACGGGGCAGCTTCCCAACTGGTCGATTACCGCAGCAGCGTCAGCCACGAACTCGGCTCGGGTGAATGGGCCGCCGTGCTCAGCAAGCCCGTGGCCGCGCTGATCCAGCGCCACCACTCGAGCCGCCCCCTGTAACCGGTCTGCGATCGGAGCAAACACAGCACCGCGCCCGAAGCTGCCATGCAGTGCCAGTACCAGCTGTCCCGCGCCACCGAAGTCAACCCACGACAGCATCCTGCCGCGCACCCGTGTCATCGTCTGCTCCATCACAGAAGCCAGACTCGCCGAGCGGGACTGTAATCTCAACGGTGTAACTCCTGAGGCTGGAGAGGCATCTGTGACTGTTGTGGCGATGGACGTGTCGGTCGAGTCGGCGGAGAGCGTGGACGAGCAGCTGCTGCGGCAGCTGGTCGATCGGGCGCGGGCTGAGGGTCTGAAGTTGACCGGAGAGGGCGGCTTGCTGGGCCGGTTGACCAAGGTGGTGGTCGAATCCGCTCTTGAGGGCGAGATGGATGAGCATCTTGGTTACGGCAAGCATGATCCGGCCGGCCGCAATGGCGGGAATTCGAGGAATGGGACGCGGCCGAAGACGCTGGTGACTGAGGCCGGGCCGGTGGCCATTGAGGTGCCGCGGGATCGGGAGTCGGCGTTTGAGCCGGTGATCGTGGGCAAGCGCCAGCGGCGGTTGTCCGGGGTCGATGATCTGGTGATTTCGTTATCGGCCAAGGGGTTGACCCACGGTGAGATTTCCGCGCACTTGGCGGAGATCTACGGCGCCGAGGTGTCGAAGCAGACCATTTCCACCATTACTGACCGGGTGATGGAGGGGATGGCGGCGTGGCAGAACCGGCCCTTGGATCCGGTGTACCCGGTGATCTTCATCGATTGTGTGAACGTGAAGATCCGGGACGGTAACGTGGCGAACCGGCCGATCTACGTCGCGCTGGCGGTCACCGTCGAGGGGCACCGCGACAGCCTGGGATTATGGTCCGGGGAGCACGGTGACGGGGAGGGCGCGAAGTACTGGATGCGGGTTCTCTCAGAGATCAAGAACCGGGGCACCCAGGACTGCTTGATCGTGGTCTGCGACGGCCTGAAGGGCTTACCCGAGGCGATCGCGACCGTCTGGCCCCAGACCATCGTGCAAACCTGCATTGTCCATCTATTGCGCAACTCGTTTAAATACGCCTCGAAGAAGGACTGGTCAGCTATTGCTGCCGATCTCAAACCAGTGTACACCGCACCCTCCGAACAAGCCGCGCTGGATGCTTTCGCCGAGTTCAGTGAGAAGTGGGAAAAGAAGTATCCCGCGATAATCCGGCTATGGACCAGCGCCTGGGCAGAGTTCGTGCCTTTCCTCCAATTTGATCAGGAGATCCGCACGATCATCTGCACCACCAACGCGATCGAGTCGATCAACGCCCGGATCCGGCGCGCGGTCAACGCCCGGGGGCACTTCCCGACCGAGGCGGCCGCGCTGAAGTGCGTCTACCTCGCGATCATGAGCTTGGACCCCACCGGCACCGGCCAGCGACGCTGGTCCAACCGCTGGAAAGCCGCCCTCAACGCCTTCGAGATCACCTTCGACGGACGCCTGTCCGCCGGACGGAAGTAACACCAACAAGATCCAGTTACACCGTTAACTTGACAGACCCCGTGCGTTGTCTGGCTCTGCCCCCGGGCTGCCGTGTGGTAGCCCTCGGGAGGTCAATGGGACGCCACACTCTGCCCACCCGACTCAGCCGCAAACAGTACGCGTGTGGCCATCCTGGAGATCTGCCCGCCCGGCGAGGGCATGTTTTGGTTGATCGTGCTGTACGCGCCGATGTAAGGCGGCTGGGGGACCGCCGGCCAAGGTCTTGCTACGTCCGGTGGCCTGCGGGACGTTGGGTGGCATCGGGTGGCGCGGCTTGTACGCGATTTGTACTGGGGCGCACCTGGCATGACCTCTTGGGTGTGAACGCTGATCGGCCGTGCGTCCGCGTTCCTGCGAGTTGTTCTTGTGTTCGCTGAGCGGCGGCTACGCGCCCGTGTGGATCACCCGTTGCGGACTTGTCGCGCCGCTTCCGCTGACAGCTCGCTGATGGTGATCACCTGTGGACACAGCTTGGAGAGGGGATTGCCGGAGGGCTTGCGATTAACAGACGCGGGCAGACAGATGGTCGTCGCTTCGCCATGGCACACGCTGTCAGCTGAGGTTCACTGCACCGGTGTGTCTCCTGCTGTTCGGGCTGGAGTGTCGCTCTGATTCTGCCGATGGCCGGTGTCGTC
>DASQVB010000237.1:0-5782 GCA_035640975.1 Pseudonocardiaceae bacterium | reverse complement strand
GCGCTGGTGGTGATCCCGCTGGCGGCCACGGTCGTGGTACTGGCGGTGTTCGCACCGGACCCCACCGACCGGATCGTCGGGCGCGGGCTGGTCTGGGGGATGGTCGCCTGCCTGGTGTACGACATCTTCCGGCTCGACACCGTCTACCTGCTCGGATGGTGGGATGACTTCATCCCGACGATGGGCACGTGGATCACTGGCCGTGCCGAGACCCGAAGCGGCGCCGTGGTCGGCTACCTGTGGCGCTACATCGGTGACGGCGGCGGGATCGGCATCGCGTTCTTCGTCGTCGCGCTGGCGGTGGGCCTGCACCGGCGGTCCCGGCGCGACGTCGTGCTGGCCGCGGTGACCTTCGCGGTCTTCCCCGTCTGGACCGGCCTGATCGCAACTGTCGCGCTGGCCCCCCGCGGCGAGCAGCTGATGTTCCCGCTCACCACCACCACGGTCTCGCTCTCACTGGCCGGACACCTGATCTTCGGCCTCGTGCTCGGCCTCGGCTTCTGGCACTGCCGCGGCGTGGCGCAGTTCTGGCCGTGGCCGCCGCTGCTGCTGGCCGACCGGGGGCCCGCGTATCACGGGGTCAGCCCCGCCACGTATGAGGCCTGGCAGCGACGGCTCGAGAGTGGGCCCGCTCGGCAGGTCAGAGCATCGCGGTGATCGCGTCGATGAGCTCGTCCCCGGTCAGTAGCGCGGGGTCGTTGTGATCGGCCCCGGCAACCTCGACCGTCCGGACCGGACCGCCCGCCGCGGCGGCCACGGCCCGGCTCTGCTCCGGCGGCACGATGGTGTCCTGCCCGCCGTAGACGATGACGGTGGGTACCCGCACCCGCGCGATCAGCTCCGTGACTGGGAACCGATCCCACAGCAGCTGCCGGACCGGCAGCAGCGGGTAGTGCACCGTGCCCACGGAGGCCAGATCGGTGAATGGGGAACGCAGCACCAGCGCAGCGGGCGGGTGCTCGACGGCCAGCCGGGTCACCACCGCCGCCCCCAGGCTCTCTCCGAAGTACACCAGCCGCGGCGATGCCGCCCCGGCCTGCTGCACCAGGTACTGGTATGCCGCGCGCACGTCTGCGATCAGTCCGTGCTCCGACGGATTGCCCGGGTTGCCGCCATACCCGCGGTAGTCCATCAACAGCACCCCGAACCCCCGCGCCGCCAGCCGCTGCGCGAGTGGGACCCGAAGCACCCGTGAGCCGGCGTTGCCCGGCGCCACGAGCACGGTCATCCCCCGATTCGGACCGCTCGGCGGCACGAGGTAGGCGCCGAGCGAGAGCCCGTCCTCGGTGCGCAGGGTGACGTCGCGGGCACCGAGCAGAAGCTCGGCAGCCGGCGGCACAGCGGCGCTATCCGGCAGGTAGATCAGGTGTCGCTGGAAGGTCCACGCCAGGACCAGCACCGCGAACACCACGGCAATCAGCACCAGTACAACACGCAGCACAGACCTGTGGATATCAGACCAGTGGAGCCCAACCCAGCACCGAGTCCACCGCGATCGCCACGAACACCAGCGCGAGGTAGGTGTTGGACAGGTGGAACAGCCGCATGGGGTTGACCGCCACGTCCCGCCGCACGGCGGCGAGCAACCGGTGTGCCATCACCACGAACCAACCGCCGGCCAACACCGCCACCGCTGCATAGACCCAGCTCGTGACCGACACCAGCAGCAGGCTCCAGCTCACCATCAACCAGCTGAACACGACGATGCGGCCCGCCACCGACACCGGGGAGGCCACCGCGGGCAACATCGGCACGCCCACCCGCTGATAGTCCTCGCGGAACTTCATCGCCAGCGCCCAGGTGTGCGGCGGGGTCCAGAAGAAGATCACTCCGAACATCACCAACGCCGGCCACCCCACCGTGCCGGTGACCGCCGACCAACCGATCACCACTGGCATGCATCCAGCGGCACCACCCCAGATGATGTTCTGCGCGGTGCGGCGTTTGAGCAACAGCGTGTAGACGAAGACGTAGAACAGGATCGTCGCGATTGCCAGCAGCGCCGAGAGCAGGTTGGTGGTGGCCCACAGCCAGCCGAAAGACGCCACCCCCAGCGCGATCCCGAAGATCAAGGCATGCCGGATCGGCACCTCGTGAGTGACCAGCGGCCGGGCTCGGGTCCGTTTCATCTGGGCGTCGATGTCGGCATCGGCGACGCAGTTCAGCGCGTTCGCACTGCCCGCGGCCATGATGCCGCCCACCAGGGTGGCCAAGATCAGCCACAGGGAAGGTACCCCCCGTGCAGCGAGCAACATCGCCGGGATGGTGGTGACCAGGAGCAGCTCGATCACTCGCGGCTTGGTCAGCGCGAGGTAACCGCGTAGCACACCGCCGCGGTGCCGGGTGCGCGGCGTTGCAGGAGCCTGAACGGTACAGCTCACCGCGGCTCCTCGTCTGCACTGAACGGAACTGATTGGGCTAGTCGGGGGCGGGTAGTCGAATGTCGATGGTAATCGCGTGGCGCGCGTCACCCCCTGAGGGGGCGGCGGGGCAGTTCGGATCGCGGGCTGGCTCCTTCTCGCTAGGGTGGGAAGGCACGGGCCGGCCTGTACAGGCCACCCTCGCCACGGCCGCCGCACCGAGCATAGTCAGGAGCACGAGTGTGTCCGTCACCCACGATCTGACCCAGCTCACCACCCGTCGGGTACCCGACGACTGGACCGATATGGACACCCGCGCGGTGGACACCATCCGGGTTCTTGCCGCTGACGCTGTGCAGCGCGTCGGCAACGGTCACCCGGGCACCGCCATGAGCCTCGCCCCACTGGCATACACGCTGTTCCAGCGGGTATTGCGGCACGACCCTACCGACCCGGCCTGGACCGGCCGAGACCGGTTCGTGCTGTCCGCCGGGCACTCCAGCCTCACCCTGTACCTGCAGCTGTTCCTGTGCGGCTACGGGCTGGAGCTGGAGGATATCGAGCAGCTGCGCACCTGGAACTCCAAGACCCCGGGCCACCCTGAGTACGGACACACCGTCGGCGTGGAGATCACCACCGGACCGCTCGGCCAGGGCCTGGGCGCTGCGGTCGGGATGGCCATGGCGGCTCGCCGCGAGCGCGGCCTGTTCGATCCCGACGCGCTACCGGGCGAGAGCACCTTCGACCACTACATCTACGTCATCGCTTCCGATGGGGACATCCAAGAGGGTGTGACCTCCGAGGCTTCCTCGCTGGCTGGCACCCAGGAGCTGGGCAACCTCGTCGTGTTCTACGACGCCAACGAGATCTCCATCGAGGACGACACCGCGATCGCGCTGTCGGAGGACACCGCCGCGCGCTACGCGGCCTACGGCTGGCACGTACAGACCGTCGACGGCGGTGAGGATGTCGTCGGCATCCTGGACGCGATCAAGGAGGCCAAGGCCGAGACCGGCCGCCCGTCGCTGATCGTACTGCGCACCGTGATCGCCTATCCGGCGCCGAACAAGATGAATACCGGGGCGGCGCACGGCTCCGCACTGGGTGACGACGAAGTGGCCGCGGTGAAGCAAGCTCTGGGCTTCGACCCGGAGAGCTCTTTCGTCGTGGAGCCCGAGGTGCTCGAGCACGCCCGGCAGGTGGTGGCTCGCGGCCAGGCCGCGCATGCGCAGTGGCAGAGTTCCTTCGACTCCTGGCAGCAGGCCAACCCGTCCAGGGTCGCACTATTCAACCGGCTGATCGACCGAGAGCTACCCGCCGGCTGGGTGGAGAAGCTGCCCACCTGGGAGCCTGACGCTAAGGGCGTGGCTACCCGCAAGGCATCCGGGGAAGTGCTTTCCGCGATCGGCGAGGTGCTTCCGGAGCTGTGGGGTGGCTCTGCGGACCTCGGTGAGAGCAACCTCACCACGATCAAGGGGGCCGACTCGTTCGGCCCCGAGAAGATCTCCACGAAGATGTGGAACGCGCAGCCCTACGGCCGCACGCTGCACTTCGGGGTGCGCGAGCATGCCATGGGCGCGATCCTCAACGGGATCGCGCTGCACGGGCCGACCCGGCCCTACGGTGGAACTTTCCTGATCTTCAGCGATTACATGCGCCCGGCGGTGCGGCTGGCCGCGTTGATGGCGGCGCCGGTCATCTACATCTGGACACACGACTCGATCGGCCTCGGTGAGGATGGCCCGACCCACCAGCCGGTCGAGCATCTGGCCGCGCTGCGGGCCATCCCGGGGCTGGACTTGGTCCGTCCGGCAGATGCCAATGAGACCGCGGCGGCGTGGAAGGCACTGCTGGAGAAGGGCACCCGGCCCACCGGGCTGGCCCTGACCCGGCAAAGCGTGCCTGTGCTGGAGGGCACCGACGCCGCGGGTGTCGCCCGCGGCGGTTACGTGCTGTCCGACACCGCACCCGACGTCGGCGGCGGACTGCCCGACGTGCTGTTGATCGCCACCGGCTCCGAAGTGCAGTACGCCGTCGCCGCCCAGCAGACGCTGGCGGCCGAGGGAATCACAGCCCGGGTGGTGTCGATGCCGTGCGTGGAATGGTTCGACGAGCAGGGCCAGGCCTACTGCGACCAGATACTCCCGCCGTCAGTGAAGGCCCGGGTGGCTGTCGAGGCAGGCGTCGCGATGCCGTGGCACCGTTTCGTCGGCGATCACGGCGAGGTGGTCTCACTGGAGCATTTCGGTGCCTCCGCCGACTGGAAGACCCTGTACCGAGAGTTCGGATTCACCGCCGAAGCGGTGACCGACGCGGCCCGTCGTACTCTGGGTCGTATCCGGGACTGACACCCTCTAGCGAGCGGGAGGACCCCTCGTGAACAGCACCGATACCTTGCTGGCCCTGTCCGAGGCGGGTGTGTCGATCTGGCTGGACGATCTGTCCCGACAGCGGGTCAACTCGGGCAACCTGGCCGACTTGATCCGCGATCGGCACGTCGTCGGGGTGACCAGCAACCCGACGATCTTCGCTGGTGCGGTCAGCCACGCCGACGACTACGCTGCCCAGGTGCGCGAGCTGGCCGCCCGCGGCGCCTCGGTCGACGAGGCCGTGCGTGAGATCACCGTGGCCGACGTACAACTGGCCTGCGATGTGTTCAGCGGGACCTGGGAGACCACCGGACGGGTGGACGGCCGGGTGTCGCTGGAGGTCAGCCCTCAGTTGGCGCACGACACTGATGCCACCCTCGCCCAGGCTGCAGAGCTGTGGAAGCTGGTCGACCGACCCAACCTCATGATCAAGATTCCGGCGACGGCGGAGGGCCTGGCCGCCATTACCGGCACGCTGGCTGATGGCATCAGCGTCAACGTGACGTTGGTGTTCTCAGTACAGCGCTACCGCGAGGTGATAGCGGCCTTCTTCGCCGGCCTGGAGCGGGCCAGCGCCAACGGGCACGATTTGAGAACGATCGCGTCGGTCGCGTCCTTCTTCGTCTCCCGGGTGGATACCGAGGTGGATAAGCGGCTGGAGGCGATCGGCACCGAACGAGCCCTGGCACTGCGCGGACAGGCCGCGGTGGCCAACGCCCGGCTCGCCTACGCGGCCTACCAGCAGGAGTTCACGACGCCGCGCTGGGTTCGCCTGAAGGAGGCCGGGGCACGGCCACAGCGGCCGCTGTGGGCGTCTACCGGGGTGAAGAACCCGAGCTATCCGGACACCAAGTACGTCACCGAACTGATCGCACCTGGGGTGGTGAACACCATGCCGGAGAAGACCCTGCTTGCCCTCGCCGATCACGGCGAGGTGCCCGGCGACCAGGTGTCCGGCACCGCCGAGCAGGCTCAGAGCACCTTCGACGAGCTGGCCGAAGTCGGGATCGACCTCGACGACCTGTTCGTCGTACTCGAACGCGAGGGTGTGCA
>DASQVB010000236.1:0-9649 GCA_035640975.1 Pseudonocardiaceae bacterium | reverse complement strand
TCGATCAACTGCGTGAGCGGTCCGGCTTGTAGGAAGCGGTCGGGCAGGACCAAGCTGGCGCCAGCCATCAAGGCCGCGTAGGGCAGTCCCCAGGCGTTGGCGTGAAACATCGGCACCACCGGCAGGATCCGGTCGGCCGGGGTGAGTCCGATGGCCTCCCCGCCGCACATCGCCATCGAATGCAGGTAGGCCGAGCGATGGCTGTAGGCGACACCCTTCGGGTTGTCCGTGGTGCCGCTCGTATAACACATCGCGGCCGCGGAGCGCTCATCGATACCGGTCGGCCAATCGAACTGCTCGGGCTGGGCGAACAGTAGCTCTTGGTAGGAGTGCAACTCCTTGCCGTAACCATCCAACACGGAGGTATCGGCGGCCCCGACCACGATGACGTGGCGGATCGTGTTCATCTCCGGTAGCGCCCGCGCCAACAGTGCCACCAGCGAGCCGTCCACGATCACCAAGTGGTCCTGCGCGTGGTTGGCGATCCAGGCCACCTGATCGGGAACCAGTCGCAGGTTCAGGGTGTGGATCACCGCGCCCATCGACGGGACGGCGAGGTAGGCCTCGAGGTGCTCCTGGTTGTTCCACTGGAAGGTGGCTACCCGCTGGTCGTCGGTGACGCCCAGGCCACGCAATGCCCCGGCTAGCTGGGCGGCCCGCCGCCCCACCTCGGCATAACTCGCGCGGCGTGCGCCGTCGCCGGTCCAGGTGACGACCTCGCTGTCACCGTGCACGGTGCTGCCATGGCGCATGATCATGCCCACGGTGAGCGGGACGTCCATCATCGTGCTGTCCACCACGGTCCCCTTCCCGCTATCCGTTACCGACCAGTAGTCTCACCAAGGCAAAGCTGCGGAGGTTGCCCCGATGCCCTACCCGAGCGATCGTGAGCGCGACCGGCCGTGGGTGATGCGAACATACGCCGGGCACTCGTCGGCCCAGAAGTCCAATGTGCTGTACCGGCGCAATCTCGCCAAGGGGCAGACCGGGCTCTCGGTGGCTTTCGACCTGCCCACCCAGACCGGCTATGACCCCGACCACGAGCTGGCCCGTGGCGAGGTCGGCAAGGTCGGCGTGCCGATCAGTCATATCGGCGACATGCGGGCACTGTTCGACGGCATCCCGATGGCGCAGGCCAACACCTCGATGACGATCAACGCCACCGCGATGTGGCTACTGGCCCTTTACGCGTCGGTGGCCCAGGAGCATGGGGCGGACCTGCCGCAACTGACGGGCACCACGCAGAACGACATCATCAAGGAATACCTGTCGCGGGGAACCTACGTCTTCCCGCCGGGGCCGAGCCTGCGATTGATCACCGACATGGTGGTCCACACGGTCAACAACATGCCGAGGTGGAACCCGATCAACATCTGCAGCTACCACCTGCAGGAGGCGGGCGCAACACCGGTGCAGGAGGTTGCCTACGCAATGTGCACCGCGATCGCCGTTCTGGACTCGGTGCGGAACTGCGGGCAGGTCGCTGCGCAGGACTTCGCCAAGGTGGTCGGGCGGATGTCGTTCTTCGTCAACGCCGGGGTGCGCTTCGTCGAGGAGATGTGCAAGCTGCGCGCTTTCGGGCGGTTGTGGGAAGAGACCTGCCGGGACCGCTACGGTGTCGAAGATCCCAAGCTGCGCCGGTTCCGGTACGGCGTGCAGGTCAACTCGCTGGGGCTGACCGAGTCGCAGCCCGAGAACAACGTCCAGCGCATCGTGTTGGAGATGCTCGCGGTGACGTTGTCCCGCGACGCTCGGGCCCGGGCGGTGCAGTTGCCGGCATGGAACGAGGCCCTGGGCCTGCCGCGGCCGTGGGATCAGCAGTGGGCGTTGCGGATGCAGCAGGTGCTGGCGTATGAGACCGATCTGCTGGACTACGAGGACTTGTTCGACGGCTCTCGGGTGGTCGAGGCCCGGGTGGCCGAGATCGCCGCGGGTGCCCGGGAGGAGATCGATCGGGTGCAGGGCATGGGCGGGGCGATTGCCGCCGTCGAGTCGGGCTACATGAAGTCGCAGCTGGTGTCGTCGCTGGCGGCGCGGCGCCGGCGGATCGAAGACGGCGAGGATGTGGTCGTCGGGGTGAACCGGTTCACCGAGACCGACCCTAGCCCGCTGCAGGCTGAGGGAGCCGGGGCCATCGAGGCCATCGACCCGCAGACCGAGGCGGCGCTGATCGAGGCGATCCAGGCCTGGCGGGCCGACCGGGACCCAGCCGCCGTGGAAGAGGCACTGCAGCGGCTGGTTGAGGGCGCCAAGACCAACGCCAACCTGGTCGAGGCATCGATGACCTGCGCTCGCGCGGGTGTCACGACAGGGGAGTGGGCCGCAACGCTTCGCGAGGTGTTCGGCGAGTACCGGGCGCCGACCGGGATCGCCGGTGCAACGTCGGCAGGCGAGGTAGGCGCAGCCGGCGACGCAATCGCGCGTGTTCGGGATCGGGTGCGCGCGGTGGGCGAGGAGTTAGGTGAGCGGCTGCGGATGCTGGTCGGCAAGCCGGGTCTGGACGGGCACTCCAACGGTGCCGAGCAGGTGGCGGTGCGGGCTCGCGACGTCGGCTTCGAGGTGATCTACCAGGGCATCCGGCTCACCCCGGCGGAGATCGTTGCGGCCGCGGTGGCCGAAGACGTGCACGTGGTCGGGCTTTCAGTACTCTCTGGTTCACACCTAGAAGTGGTGCCAGCCGTGGTTGACGGGTTGCGTGCGGCGGGTGCCGGGGACGTGCCGGTGGTGGTCGGTGGGATCATTCCGCTGTCGGACGCCGAGTCGCTGCGGGCCAGCGGCGTGGCCAAGGTGTTCACACCAAAGGACTTCGAGCTCACCGACATCATGGACCAGATCGTGGACCTGATCCGCCCCCGCACGTCCACTGTCTCGCACGAGCACTAGTCCGAGCTCTATCGCTCCCGAGCTCAACACCAGAGTCGTCCGCCGCGGGCCGGGCAGCGCTGCTGTTGAGTTCGGGGGACGAGGAGCTGTCCGGTGCACGTGGGTTACCGTCGAATATGAGCTTTGCTGCGCTGAGGGTCGAGCGGGACGGGGACACGGTCCGGATCACGATGAACCGTCCGGAGCGGCGCAACGCGCTGTCCGCGGACCACCTTGTCGAGCTGCGCGAGGCGTTCGCAGAGGCGGGCCGGTCAGACGCCACCGGCATCGTGCTCGGTGCCGCGGGCAAGGTGTTCTCGGCCGGCCACGACTTCGCCGACGTGGCATCGCGTGACCTGGCCGGGGTCGCGGAGTTGCTGACGTTGTGCACCGACGTGATGCGCACCATCCAGTCGGTTCCGCAGGTGGTCGTCGCTCGAGTGCACGCACTGGCCACTGCGGCGGGCTGCCAGCTGGTGGCCTCCTGCGATCTGGCGGTGGCCGCCGAGTCGGCGGGCTTCGCGCTGCCCGGCGGCAAGGGCGGCTGGTTCTGCCACACGCCCACGGTGCCGGTGGCCCGGTCGATCGGACGCAAGCGGCTGATGGAGATGGCGCTGACCGGGGACATCGTCGATGCCCGCACCGCCGCGCAATGGGGTCTGGTCAACCGAGCCGTCCCGGACGCCGAGCTGGACGCCGCAGTGGAGGACCTGCTCGTCCGCGCGACCCGAGGCAGCCGGGCCAGCAAGGCGCTGGGCAAGCAGTCTCTCTACGCGCAGCTCGACCGGCCCGAGGCTGACGCCTATGCCATTGCGCTGGAGGCGATGGCCTCGGCTTCGCAGCTCGCCGGTGCCAAGGAAGGCATGGCCGCCTTCCTGGACAAGCGCCACCCAGCCTGGCCGGACTGAAACGCTCGTGAGTGGTATTCAGTGCTGGAACACTGTTACGCACTCACAAGCGTTCGTGCAGCAAGAGCAAGGCATAGGCTGCCAGCGACTGTGCGTCGCACAGCTCACCGTGGCGCACCATCTCGTCGAAAGCTGCTCGGGTGAACCATGCGGAGTGCATGTCCTGCTCGGTGTGCTCCCGCTCGGGCCGCCCGGCGACCAGGTCGGTGGCGAGGAAGACTCGACCACGCTGGGCGGACATCCCCGGTGCCACGTCCAGCATCCCGAGCAGCCGTAGCTGGCCTGCGATGAGCCCAGTCTCCTCGCGCAGCTCCCGGGCGGCCAGTGTGGCGTCGGCATCAGCCCGGTCCGGGGCCGTGCCCTGGGGGAACTCCCAGCGCCGCGCGCCTACCGGGTAGCGGTACTGCTCGACGAGATGCACCCGATCACCATCCAGCGGGATGATCAGGGCGTAGTCCGGCTTGTCGACCACGCCGTAGATCCCCGGTGAGCCGTCAACGCGCCGGACGTCGTCTTCCCGCACCGACATCCAGGCGTTGGTGTACACCTGACGGCTTCCTAGGGTCTGCACACCCCCGATCTTGCCCGGCCCTCTACGCTGGCGCACCGTGCGTCTCGTGATCGCTCGCTGCCAGGTGGACTACCTGGGCCGGCTGACCGCACACCTGCCGATGGCGCCGCGGCTGCTGCTCGTCAAGGCGGATGGATCGGTCAGCGTGCACGCCGACGGCGGTGCCTACAAGCCGTTGAACTGGATGAGCCCGCCCTGCACACTGACCGAGCAGCCGGGACGCTGGACGGTCAGCAACCGCGCCGGCGAACAGCTGATCATCGAGATCGACGAGCTGCTGCACGACTCACGCCACCAGCTCGGGGTGGACCCCGGCCTGGTCAAGGACGGGGTGGAGGCTCACCTGCAGGCTCTGCTCGCCGAGCACACCGCAACACTGGGTGCCGGGTTCACCCTGATCCGCCGCGAGTATCCAACCGCGATCGGACCGGTCGACCTGCTGTGCCGGGACGCCGACGGCATGACGGTAGCGGTGGAGGTCAAGCGCCGGGGCGAGATCGACGGGGTGGAACAGCTCACCCGGTATCTGGACCTGCTCAACCGCGACCCGCAACTCGCTCCGGTCAGCGGCGTGTTCGCTGCCCAGCAGATCAAGCCGCAGGCCCATACGCTGGCCACCGACCGCGGAATCCGCTGCGTCACCGTCGACTACGACGAACTACGCGGCGCCGAGCCCCTCGAACTTCGCCTCTTCTGACCCAAAGAGCTGCCACCTGGATGCTTATCGCTGTCGTCCCATCGGATCGGCGCGCCCGTAGGCTTTGGGGATACGCCGATGCGGGGGGATGACGACGATGGCTCCGACCGTGGACAGTAGCCAGCAGACCCGCGAGGGACAGGACCGCTTCGCGTCGCTGGATCCCAGGACGGGCGACGTCGTGGGCTATCACCCCGTGGATGACGAGACAGCGGTGCGCGCTGCCGTGGTTCGTGCCCGGGAGGCGGCCGCGTGGTGGGGTCACCTGGGGTTCGCCGAGCGCCGCCGCCGGTTGCTGGCCTGGCGTTCTCGGCTGGTGCGTCGGATCGATGAGCTGGCCGGTCTGGTCACCGCCGAGACCGGCAAGCCGCGAGATGACGCCCGGATGGAATGGGTGCTTGTGGCCGCGCATCTGGACTGGGCCGCGCGCAACGCCAAGCTGGTACTGCGCCGCCGCCGAGTCGGATCAGGCCTGTTGATGCTGCAGGAGGCATCGACGGTGCAGTACCAGCCTTACGGCGTGGTCGGCGTGATCGGGCCCTGGAACTATCCCGCCCACACCCCGATGGGGTCGATCAGCTACGCGCTGGCCGCAGGCAACGCTGTGGTGTTCAAGCCAAGCGAATTCACTCCCGGGGTGGGTCGCGCGCTGGCCGAGAGCTTGGCCGAAGTGGTGGGTGAGCACCCGCTGCTACAGGTCGTGACAGGGTTCGGTGAGACCGGCGCTGCGCTGTGCCGGGCTGGGGTGGACAAGCTGGCATTCACCGGCTTAGCAGCCACCGCAAGGGAGGTGATGGCGACCTGCGCGCAGACGCTGACTCCGGTGGTGCTGGAGTGCGGTGGCAAGGATGCGCTGCTGGTGGACGCCGACGCCGACCTGGACGCGGCTGCCGACGCCGCGGTCTGGGGCGGTATGACCAATGCGGGTCAGGCCTGCGTCGGGGTGGCGCGAGCGTATGTCGTCGACAGCGTCGCCGCGGAGTTCACCGATCGGGTGGTCGCCCAAGCGCGACAAGTGAAGGCCGGTGCCGATCCCACGTCCGACATCGGCCCGATCACCAAGCCCGATCAGCTCGACGTGATTCGTGGTCACATCACCGATGCCCTGGCTCGTGGTGGCACCGCGCTGGTGGGTGGCCCTGAGTCAGTTCGCCCACCCTACGTGGAGCCGATCGTGCTGATCGACGTCCCGAACGACTCGATCGCTGTGACCGAGGAAACCTTCGGCCCGACCCTGACCGTGCACCGGGTGGCGAATCTGGACGATGCGGTAGAGCTGGTCAATGCCGGCCGCTACGGGCTGGGTGCCGCGGTCTTCTCCGCCCACCGCGGTGCGGAGATTGCGGCCAGGCTGCGATGCGGGATGGTCGCGATCAACAGTGCGCTGTCCTTCGTCGCAGTGCCGTCGTTGCCCTTCGGCGGGGTCGGGGACTCCGGATTCGGCCGGATCCACGGTGCCGACGGTCTGCGCGAGTTCGCCCGACCCAAGGCGGTCACCCGCCGCCTGTTCCGGCCCACGGTGCCAGTGCTCACCTTCGCCCGCCCGGTCTGGGCGATTCGGGTACTGCTGTGGATCGTCCGGGTGCGCTACGGTCGCTGAGCACGGACCGTCGCTGGTGAGGTCGCGGGAGGCAGCAGATGGCACCGGGAATCACGACGGTCGGTGTGGTGGGCATGGGCACGATGGGTGCCGGCATTGCCGAGGTGCTCGCTCGTACCGGTCTCGACGTCGTGGCAGTGGAAGTCGATGAGCAGGGCGTGACTCGGGGACGCGGGCATCTGGAGCATTCCACCGGGCGCGCCCTGGAGCGAGGGAAGCTCGACGAGACGGCCCACCGCGAGCTGCTCGACCGGATCAGCTTCACCACAAAGCTGGCCGATCTGGCCGACGTCGACTTGGTGATCGAGGCCGTGCCAGAGCACCTCGACCTCAAGAGTCGGATCTTCAGCGAGCTGGACGGGATCGTGCGCGACGATGTCGTGTTGGCCTCCAACACATCAAGCCTGTCGATCACCGAACTGGCGGTACGCACGAAGCGGCCGGGCAAGGTCGTCGGGATGCATTTCTTCAATCCGGCGCCGGTGCTCACACTGGTCGAGGTGGTGCGCACCGTGGTGACCGAGCCGGACGTCGTCGGCAACGTCACGGCGCTGGCCGAGAAGCTGGGCAAGACTCCGGTGGTGATCGGCGATCGGGCCGGGTTCATCGCCAACGGGTTGCTGTTCAGTTACCTCAACCACGCGGCACGGATGTACGAGGAGCGCTACGCGACCCGGGAGGATCTCGACGCCGCGATGCGCTATGGCTGCGGGTATCCCATGGGTCCGCTGGCGCTGCTGGATCTGATCGGCCTGGACACCGCCTATGAGATCCTCGATGCGCTGTATCGGCAGTCCCGCGACCGGCTGCACGCCCCGGTCCCGGTGCTCAGACAGATGATCACCGCGGGCCTGCTCGGCCGGAAGTCGGGTCGCGGCTTCTACACCTATGCGGGGCAGGATTCGTCGAAGGTGGTGCCCGACGCGGCGACCCCATCCGGCGGTGAGCAGGGCGCGCAGATTCGGCCGATCGGTCCAGTCGGTGTGGTTGGCACCGGGACGATGGCCACCGGCATCGTCGAGGTGCTGGCCAAAGGCGGGCACAACGTTATCGTCCGCGGTCGCAGCAACAGCCGGACCGACGACGCGGTCGCGGCGGTCACGCGGTCGCTGGGCAAGGCCGTCAACCGCGGCAAACTCTCCGAGTCCGATCGGGACGCAGCCCTGCAACGGATCTCCACGACCACCTCGTTGGACGACTTCTCCCACGTCGACCTGGTGGTGGAGGCAGTAGCCGAGGAGCTGGAAGTCAAGCGTGGAATTTTCGCCACGCTCGACGAGGTGTGCAAACCCGGCGCGATCCTGGCCACCACCACGTCATCACTGCCGGTGATCGAGTGCGCCGCGGTCACCTCCCGCCCGGGCGATGTGGTGGGACTGCACTTCTTCAACCCCGCCCCGGTGATGAAGCTGGTCGAGGTCGTGCAGACCATCAGTACCTCGGGCGACGTCGCAGCCACCGCCCGCCAGTTCGCCCGTTCCTTGGGCAAGGTGCCGGTAACCTGCGGCGACCGCGCTGGGTTCATCGTCAATGCGTTGTTGTTCCCCTACCTCAATGACGCGGTGCGGATGCTTGAGACGCACTACGCGTCGGCCGACGACATCGACACCGCGATGAAGGTCGGCGCCGCGCTACCGATGGGCCCGTTCGCGTTGCTCGATGTGGTGGGTCTGGACGTTTCGCTGGCCATCCAGCGCAGCCTCTACCAGGAGTTTCGCGAGCCCGGTTTCGCCCCGGCCCCCTTGCTGGAGCACCTCGTGACGGCTGGCCGGCTAGGCCGCAAGACCGGCAAGGGTTTCCGCGACTACTCGTGAGTGCGTATGCCGCTCACGAGGCCTGTCAACCGCAGCAGCCCCCGCCGCAGCAACCGCCTGCTGGGGCGCCAGCACGTCCGGTCTGGCTCGATGTGGCACCAGACAGTGACACGGTGGAGAGCAACCGGACGGTGTCACCGTGCCCGCAGGGGCACTCGGCGGGCTCACCCGACGCGGTCATCGGCCGATTAACCTCAAAGGTCGCCGAACACTCCCGGCACCGGAATTCATAGCGGGGCACAGGTCGACAGCTTACCGGCACTAACGTGAACTTTGTGCCCCGTCGCAATGTTGCTCGCCGCGCTCGCCGCGCCGATCCACCACCTCCGGTGGGCGGGCAAGGCTGGACCCAACCGGAGAGCGACGCAAATGGGCAGTGGCTGGTACGGACAGTGCCAGGTGAGCAGGCGATTAAAAGTTACCGCTGCCCCGGCTGCGACCACGAGATCCGGTCCGGTACCGCGCATGTGGTCGCCTGGCCGGCCGGGGAGCAGGGATCATCGGCGGACCGGCGGCACTGGCACACCAGCTGCTGGGCGGCCCGGCACCGCCGGACGCCCACTCGAAGACAGTGGTGAGCCGGCAGCCCGCTCAGGCCGTGCCTGGTCGTCGGCGAGCACGCTGTTCTCGTCCGGAGCGGGAGTGAGCTGCTGGAAGGCGTCATCCAGCTTTGAGCGCACCGACTGCAGCTGATCGACGAGTCGGCGGCGCAGCGTGCGCAGCTGCTCAACTTGCCTGGTAGCTTCCTGCACCCTGGCGACCGCGGTCTGGTCGGCCTCGGTGACCAGGCGCCGGGCCACGTCGGTCGCCTCGTCGATGCGGCGCTGCGCCTCGGACTTGCTGCTCGCCTCCTCGTCGGTCATCGCACGCATCGCGTCGCGGCGGCGGATTGACATGGTGATGTCGAAGTCCTCCTCGGCCTGCTGCCGGCGGGCCCTCGACTCGGCATCGCGCTGCTCGGCTTGCTGCTTGGCCTTTGCCAGGATCTCCTCACCCCGGCGACGAGCGTCGGCGATGACCCGCTCATGCTCGGCCTCCATCGCCGATCGCCGCCGCTGCGCTTCGCCGATCATCTGTTCGTAGCGGCCGCGCAGCTCGTCGGCCTCGCGCTCGGCGTTGGCCCTGGTTGCCGCCGCGACCGCACTACCCTTGGCGGTGATCTCCGCGGCCTCGTCCTGAGCCTTGCGGAGCATCCGA
>DASQVB010000235.1:0-4860 GCA_035640975.1 Pseudonocardiaceae bacterium | reverse complement strand
TAGCTGAGCTGAGGAGTACCGCCACACGATGAAATGATCGGGTGCGGTGCGTCGACAAGGAGGGGTGGCCGCAACGCGGCCACCCCTCCTTGTATGTCAGCGGTGCCACCACTGCGCAAGCCTCGAGGCTAGCCCGAAGTTGCGCTCCGGGCCTAGTCCGGTACTCACTGAGTAGGGCTTGGCCATCCTGTTTCCCATCGAAGGTTATGCCCGGTGTGCCTGCTCCGCTCCGGTCCTGGTTTACCCCGTGACACTGACTACGTATGCAAGCCCCCCACAACTAGGTAATAGCGCAAGGTGGCCAATGAGTTGACGCTTGGCTGCTGCCACGTGGCGCGGGATGGTCCGTTTCGACGTGCGTGCTCGACAGGGCCTGGGCCAGCCCGTTCAATCCCAGCGGGAGACATTTGTTTTGGGATATGTGTAAGGGTTGGCTGCTCGGCCACCAGCCGGAAAGCTACTGTGCAACTAGGTACTGGCGCACGGAAGTTCAGGGGTGAATGCATGTTGTCAAGAGCTTCTTTCCTGGCAGGGTGAGATAAGCCGCATCGACGGTGTCGTCGATGAGGTGTCTCGTTTCTGGCCTATTGGGCTACTGTGAGGAGAACTTGAATGTCTGATGGACTGAGTTTTGCTGAGATCGATGGCCAGCACGTGGAGCTGCTCCCCGCACGTACTGTCCTGTCCCTGTTCACCGCCGGCGGTGGCGGCGACGGCGGCGCCGGCGGCGACGGCGGCAACGGCCAGGGCGGCATCGGCCTCAACGTTCTGAACATCAACGTGGCCGGCACCCAGACCAACAGCGCCGGTGACGGTGTCGGTGGCGCTGGCGGCAGCGCTAACGGCGGCTGAGCCGAACAGCACTGAGTCGACCGATGATCTAAGACGCTGGATCGCCTACGGTGCTCGTTGGTTAGAGGACCACGGCGTGGCCGGCGGCAGCGCTGAGGGCGGTCCTGGGGCAATTACTGAAGTTGAGCCGGGCAGTACCGCCGCATGATCATGGGATCGGTGTCGTGTCGTCGGCCAAGGAGGGGTGCCCGCAATGCGGGCACCCCTCCTTAACCCGGGCCATTGTCAGCCGCGGGATACGCCGTGTGCTCGATAGGTCGGGACATGACCATCGACTATTTCTGGGCATACGCGTGTGTCTTATCGTCACTGCCGCTGCCGGCGTTTCTGTGCGCCCGATGGGCACACGCAGAAGCTCGGGCACCGCTAGGCAGCCATACTGAATGAAGACTAGGTGGCGCCATCGGTGCGTCTAGGTAGCAGCCTGTGGTGTGTTGCCGAATCGTCCGATGCTGCCACCGCGCGGGCACCTCAACATTCCGGTACCCGCAATGTCCGTACGGTCGTAGTGGCCTAACCACGCGAAAATCCTTCGTAGCAACTACGTGGTGGCACATAAAGTTTAGGTGGCCGGTGCATGTTGTCAACGGACCGTCTCCTGGCCATGGTGTGAATATGCCAAATCGGCGGTCGCGTCGAAGAGGTGTCCCGTTTCCGGCCCCTTTGGGGCCACTTTGAGGAGGACTGAATGTCTGACGGACTGAGCTTTGCTGAGATCGATGGCCAGCACGTGGAGCTGCTCCCCGCACGTACTGTCCTGTCCCTGTTCGCTGCCGGTTGCGGTGGCTGCAAGGGCGGCGGCGGCGATGGTGGCGTGGGTGGCGACGGCGGCAACGGCCAGGGTGGTATCGGCGTTAACCTCTTGAACATCAACGTGCTGGGCACGCAGGACAACAGTGCCGGTAATGGTGTCGGCGGCGCTGGCGGCAGCGCTGACGGCGGCAAGGGCTGAGCCCAGCTGCGAGTGATGCTGGTGATCGCGTGTGGTGTCGTTGGCTAGGGAACGGCACCGGCGTGGCCGGCGGTGGCGCTGAGGGCGGTGCTGGGGCAGCCGACTGCAGTTGAGTCGTGCAGTACCGCCGCGCGATCAGATGATCGGGCGCGGGATCGTCGGCAAGGAGGGGTGGTCGCGACGCGGCCACCCCTCCTTAACTGTCCAGTGAGTACGGCTCCACTCTGCCGTTTCCAGGAACCCGGCCCCACGCGGATACCAGAGCCGGTGACATGACTGCGAAGGACGAGTCCGCACACAGGGCCAGCGCCGCGGCAACCGCGTCGTCGCTGATCAAGCCTGCTGCGACCATCGCGGTCCGCACCCGCTCGATGGTCAGCGTGAAGAACTCCATCTCCGGCGTACCGCCCTTGAGCATCCGGCTGCGGGCCTCACCGCCGACATCAACCAGGCCGTGATCTCGGAACAGCCCCGGAAGGCGGCGCCCGAACATCGGCGCGAAACCGGCCGATGCGAGAAACTTCTGCACGGCAACCAAGGTCGCTTCGAACACCGCAGACGGCGTGATCTCATACCGCGTCGACCAGTCACCCGCCTCCACCACCAACCAGCCCCCAGGCCGGACCCAGTCCGTGAGCCGCGTCAATGCGTTTTCTGGGTCTGGCAGGTGCTCGATGACAAGCCGCGTGTGCACCAGGTCAAAGGGCTCCGCAGGGGGATCTTCCGTGGTCAGGTCGTGCTGCAGTACCTGCAGGTTCGGCACCTCGTGGACTATCAGGTGGCCGGGGTCCAGGTCCGTAGCGATCACCTGCCCGGTGTCGCCGACCCGATCGGCGAGCCACAGCGCAAGCGACCCACCGCCGGCACCGACCTCCGCGCAACGCCAGCCCGTCCCCACTCCCAGCCGGGACAGCACATCGCTGCTGATCGGATCAGCCGCGATCTCGAGACCGGCCAGTCGCTTCCCCTCGCGATGCCAGTCCTGCGCGAAGACGTAAGTCATGGCCCCTCTTCTCAAGCCGTCCGTGCTGCTGCACCGGCCCCGATCGTCGCACACGCGGTCCAACGGTGCCGTTGCTGATCACCTGCGGCGAGCGAGCAGGCTAACTGGTCGAAGCGACCAGCCTGCGGTGCAGTATGGAGGGCTTAGGTGCGCGCTGGCCTACTCAATGAAGGAGTGGGCGAGGGGGGAGTTGAACCCCCACGTCCTTACGGACACACGGACCTGAACCGTGCGCGTCTGCCATTCCGCCACTCGCCCGAGTGATCGCGGAAGCTTAGCATCCAGCTTCTGAACGGCTGGACGCAGCAGACCCTGCTCGCTGGCCGTCCCGGATACGATCGGGGGAGACTGGCAGGAAACCGGCAGCGAATCCTGGCAGAGCCTGGAAGAGGAGGTCGCCATGGGCAAGGCGCAGCGGTTCGAGCGCCGGCTACAAGGTATGGTCGGCGACGCCTTTGCCCGGGTCTTCGGCGGTAGCGTGGTGCCGCAGGAAGTTGCCCAGGCGCTCCAGCGTGAAGCCGACGACAACGCGCGTCCGCTCGCGGGGGGGCGGGTGCTCGCGCCCAACCGTTATACCGTCACACTCGGGGCGACCGACCACGACCGGCTCGCAGGCGACGAGCAGCGAGTACTCCGGATGCTCAAGAGCTGCATCCAAAGCCACCTCGCTGTGCAGTCCTGGGATATCTACGGAGACGTGCTGGTGGCTCTGGAGCGGTCAGAGGCGCTGCACACGGGACAGTTCCGCACCAGCTCGTCTGTGGATCCCGACGCACCGCAACCTCGTACCGCAGGAGACCGAGCGATGAGCCAGCAACAGGGCGAGCCCCCCGAGCACGGCCAGCGGGGTCAGTCTGCCCTGCACCGCGGGTATGGCCACGATCAGGGGCAGGGCGGCAACGCCCCCAACCTCAATGACGGCCAGCCGTACGGCTACGACTTCCAGTACAACCCGGACCAGGGCCATCCCCAAAACTATGGCAACCAGAACTACGGGGTCGGCAACTACGGCAGTCCAGGCGACGCCGACCACAGCTATCAATACGGTTACCAGCAGGGTCACGGTGACGACCAGGGTCGCGGCGACGAGCAGGGCTACGGCCAAGGCGGCTACGGCTACGAGTCCGGTTACGGGCAGCAGCGCCAGCAGGCCGCCCGCCAGAGCTACCAGCAGACCTACGGAGACAACTACGGCCAGTACGGTGGCGCCCAGCCGGGTTACGGGTATGACCACGGCGGTTACGAGGCTGATCAGAACTACGGGGTCGACCACGACTACAGCACCCAGGGCTACCTGCCTCCCGCGGTGCAGACCGGCTCTCGCCAGCTGGTGGCTTCGCTCATCCTGGACGATGGGTCGAACCGCCACTATCAGCTGACCGAGGGCGCCACGGTGGTGGGCCGTGGCCAAGAGGCACAGTTCCGGCTGCCGGACACTGGCGTCTCACGGCGGCACTTGGAGATCACCTGGGACGGCTGGACGGCGACGCTTGCCGACCTCGGGTCCACCAACGGCACGACTGTCAACGGCACCCCAGTACAAACCTGGCAGCTCGCCGATGGTGACGTGGTCCGGGTCGGGCATTCGTCGCTCGTCTTCCGTACCCAGGGTTGAGCCGAATCACCTAGCAGAGACGACCTACCGCGTGCCGGAGCTGGTGCTGCAGCTGACCAGAGCAGGCTTCCTCCTCCTGCTCTGGTTATTCGTCGTCGCCGCGCTGCGCATCGTGCGGTCCGACCTTTTCGCGGCGTCCGGGCTGCGCGCCAGCCTTCCGCTGTCGCGCCGTGGGGCCCTCGCGGAGCGCAACCGGACGGCCCGCCAGTTGGTGGTGACCGCGGGCGGGCTGGCCGGCACCCGTATCTCGCTCGATGGCAGGCCCATCCTGATCGGGCGTGCCGACGACTCGACTCTGGTCCTTGACGACGACTACGCATCCACCCGGCATGCCCGGCTCGGGTTCCAAGGCGGGGACTGGTTTCTGGAGGATATGGGATCCACCAACGGCACCTATCTGGACCGAGCTAAGGTCACCGGACCTACCCGGGTTCCTCC
>DASQVB010000234.1:0-8762 GCA_035640975.1 Pseudonocardiaceae bacterium | reverse complement strand
AACCCCCCGTCCGATTCGAACACCCAGCAGCCGCCAGATCAGGCTTTTGAACGGGGTGCCGCTGAACCGCACCGTCGCCTCCAGCTTCCACAAGCGTTCGTGCCACCAGTAATAGGGGTCGTAGATAGAGCAGGACTGCGGACTCAACGGACGGAACCGCGCGACAGCGCGTTCGACGAGAACGGAGTAGCTGACGTGGAACAGCAGGGCACCGGCCACGGTCACCGGGAGCACCGCAAAGCTGAACCGGTGATAGACGTCCACGGCGATCAAAGCGAGCAGCACGACGCCGAAGAAGTGGATCCACCGCATGGCCAGGTACAAACCGATAGTGGCGAGGTTGTACTTATTCTTGGCGGCAAGGCGGCGGCGCAGGTCGCCACCACTGGCTAGGTGATCGAAGGTAGGGCCACCCTGGACCAATCGCGGAATCTCAAAACTCGGTGAACCAAGAAGCCCAACACCCTCCCGGACTTTGCCATCGATCGGGACCATGACCTTGGTCGCGAGCAGGCAGTTGTCGCCGGTCCGACCCTCCGACGGGTAGGCGATGTTGTTTCCGAAGAAGCTGCGGGACCCGAGCGCCACGTGGGACACGCGGAATGAAGTACTGGAGAAGGTGGTATTGATGACCGACACGCCATCGGAGAGCATCGTGCCTGTACCAACCGAGCTCAGGTACGGCGTGTCGTGCTTCAGCGCGTTACCGATGTTCGACCCGGTCTGCTCAACCCGGCACAGGTCGTACCCGAGATAGCGCAAGTAGTGGACGATATAGGAGCTGTCGCCGAAAAGCCGCATGTGGAACCGTGAGTTGGTCAGGCGTGTGATCGTCCGCTGTATCCAGTAGTGGAACCCGTACAGCGGATAGACCATGTCCGGCTTGATAACGAGGTTCAGCACCCGCGGGACAGTGGCTACGACGGCAAGGCCCAAAAGCACACCGCCGAAAAACAGCACCAATGAGATCACCAGCGCGTCGCGGTAGAACGCCCAGGTCTCTAGCGAGTGGCCCGGTCCCAGCAGGTCGGCCAGCAGCGGGACCTGGGCGACCAGTGTGACCACCATGGTGATCGTCAGCGGTCCAGCCAGCACCAGCCCGGTCAGTAACTGCCCGAGGCTGTACAGAGCCCTCCTCAGGGTGCTGCAGCGGGTTGGAGCAACTGATCGGTAGTCGACGGTGCTGCGCTGGGCAGGCGATCCGTGCCAGCTTTCACCGGCGGGCACGGCCTGCAAGGGGTGCAGCGAGGAAGCGTGGCCGAGTTGCGCCCCATCACCCATCGACGTCTCGATGTCGATGACTGCCTGTTCACCGACGACCACATCCGCGCCGAGTGTGACAGCGCCGGTCTGGATTCGACCGGCATGGGCCCGATAGCAGGCGAACAACGCGTCCTTGCGGATCACCGTCCGGTCACCGATCGTAAGCAAATCGGTACAGACGGGCACCGTGCGGGAGAAGATTGCCACGCCGCGGCCGATGTTCGCTCCCAGTGCTCTCAGGTAGACCACGTACAGCGGTGACCCGACGAACAGCACCAGTGGGTTTGCCCGGATCAAAGTTTTGACTAGCCAGAAGCGGACGTAGGCCAGGCTCCAGACGCGGACCTCGTGCGGTTTCCAACGACCGACAAGTAACCATTTGGCCAGGATCGGAACGGCGCACAGGGCGAGAAAGCTCGCACCCGTGAAGGCCAGCGACCGCAGGTAAGTCTCGATGATTCCGGTACTGGTGCGGATCCATTCGAAACCCCAGACGAGTGTGAGTGCGCCGAAGCAGACGGATCCGAGGAACGTCAGGAGTTGCAGCGCGCCGCAAAGGACTGGCGAGGCGGTGGTGGCCAGCGCAGGCTCCTGCGCTGCCGGTACCCGCGGTTGGGCAGCGGGAACATCCTTGGCAACCACATCACCAAGCAACGCAGCCAGACTCCGGATCGTCGGGTGCAGGTAGACGTCTTTCATGGACACCGGCGGGAGGTCCGCGTGCTTGCGGACCCGAGTGCAGAACTGCGCCATAAACAGCGAGCTCGCACCCAGATCGTCGAAGAAGTGACTGTCGACCGACACCTGCTCCAGACGCAACACGCTGGCCAGCGCGTCAGCGAGGAGCTTCTCGGTATGAGTGGCCGCAGCGATGTACGCGTGCTGCGCGGCCTGACTTCGCCGGCTCCTCGGCGCAGGAAGGTTCTTGCGGTCGGCCTTATCGCTGGGAAGCGTCGGGATGACCGCGAGCTCCTCAAGGTAGACCGGGACCATGTACTGCGGGAGCCGCCCGCGCAGATGCTCGTAGATCTGCCGCTGGCCTACGTCGACGGTGCCGGCGCGCAGCGTGTAGTAGGCAACCAGCTCCATGGTGCCGGGCTCCGGTTCGTAGGTGTCGACCACCGCTTGCGCGATTCCCGGCACCTGCAGTAGCACCGATTCGATCTCGGTCAGTTCGATTCGGTAGCCGCGGATCTTGACCTGGGTGTCGATCCGACCGTGGTATTCGATCTCACCGTCATCGTTGACCCGGCCTAGGTCTCCGGTGCGGTAGATCCGTCGCGATGGATTGTTGCGGATCCCGACGAAGTCGCGGATGAACGCCCGGTCGGTGAGGTCGTCACGGTTGAGATAGCCACGCGCGAGTCCGATCCCGGCGATGCCGATCTCACCCACCTCACCGCTGCCGAGCGCTGTGTCCTCATCCGGATCGAGGATCACCACCGAGTAGGTCGGAAGGGGAACCCCGATCGTCACCGGCCGGTCGGGGTGGACCACCGTCCAGGTCGCGGTGACCGTGGCCTCCGTCGGGCCGTAGACGTTGATGAACCTGCGGTCGGAACGGTGCCACCGGCTGATCAGATCTTGCGGGCATGCCTCGCCGGACACCAGCAAAAAGCGCAGCTCAGGCAGGTCCTCTTCGAGGGTGGCCAGCAGCGTCGGCACGCAACACAGCGCCGTGACCTTGTTGTCGTGGAGGAACTCGCGAAGCTCGTGGCCGAGCAGGCTGGTCCCGCCCGGCTTGGGAATCAGGGTGGCCCCGGCGATCAGTGGCACCCAGATCTCTTCGACCGAGAAGTCGAAGGCGATCGTCATCCCCTGATAGACACGGTCTGACGGCTGGATCCCGTAGACCTCGACCGCGACCCGGACGAAGTTGCAGATGCTGACGTGCTCGATCGCCACCCCCTTGGGCCGACCCGTCGAGCCCGACGTGTAGACGATGTAACACAGTTCATCGACGGGGTCGCCTTTCTCCTCGGCGGTCAGCCGGTGGTCATCCTGCACCATGATCTGCGCGGCGATCTCGTCGAGATACAGCAGCGTGGCGGGCAGGTGCCCGACGCGGTCATGCAGGCGCGAGCGCGAAAGCACCATGCTCACGCTGGCGTCACCCACGATGTAGGACAACCGCTCAGGCGGGAAGCCCGCGTCCAGCGGCACATAAGCGGCGTTGATCTTGAGTACGGCCAGCATGCCGATGTAGGAGCACACGGCGCTGTCGAGCAGCAGGCCGATCCGATCACCCGGCCGGGCGCCCCGGGCCAGCAGATAGCGAGCGAGCTGGTTGGCCCGGGCATCCAATTGGTCATAGGTCAGGACGGTCTCGTCAGTATCCATGGCGAGCTGACCGCTGTGGTGCATCCGGTCGCACCGGTCCTCGAAGAGGTGATCAAGGCGTTCGCCGGGTCGCCACCGGATCGTATGGTCAGACTGGGCGCAGACCAGGACGTGGTCAGTCGGCGCGACCCTGCGGAACGCGGGATCAACGAAGTTGCCTGCCCCCATCTTGATGATGCCCCTCTAGTCAGACCGCTTTCCTCGGCCGTGGTCAGGTTGCGATCCCCCATCAACGCGTCTGCCCGGCAGCGACTAGCGGTGCACATTCGTTAGTTGATCTACAGCAGTAGCCCAAGCGATCAGGTGGTCGATGGACAGGACTCCTGGACGGCGTCGAGGAGGATCCCACAGGCGGTGTCGATAACCTCAGCGGTCACGTTCAGAGGTGGCAACATCCGCACCACGCAGTCGTTGCGGCCGCCGAGCTCGACAATCAACCCTCGGCGCAATGCCGCTGCCTGGATCTGGCCCGCGAGCTCACCACACGGCTGACCGTGGCGCGGATCAGCCAGCTCAATACCCCACATGAGTCCCCGGCCGCGCACCTCACGGACCCACGGGCTGGTCCGCAGCCCGGCCAGCACCCGGGCGATCTGCTCACCGCGCCGGCGTACGTTGCCCAGTACCTCGTCCCGGCGGAAAATCCGGATCGTCTCAACCCCCGCCGCGAAGGCCAGCTGGTTGCCCCGGAAGGTCCCGGTATGCGCCCCCGGAGCCCAGGTATCCAGCCGCTCGTGGTACATGATGATCGCAACGGGGGCGCCTATACCACTCAGTGCCTTCGACGCGATGATGACGTCGGGCTCGATGCCGTACTGCTCGAAGGCAAACCAGGTGCCGGTGCGGCCGCAGCCGGTCTGCACCTCATCAACCACCAGGGGAATGTCCAGGCTGTGGGTCAGCACGCGTACTCGCCGGACGAAGTGGGGATGAGCGGGTACAACGCCGCCTTCGCCTTGCACCATCTCCATCACGACCGCGGCCGGCAACGGTATCCCCCCGTTGGGGTCCTGCAGCGCGTGCTCCAGGTAGTGCACACAGTTGATCATGCAGGTTTGCGGGGTGAGGGCAACGGGGCACCGGTTGCACGAGGAGTACGGGAAGAAATGAACGCCGGGCACGCCGTTAGGGACGGAGGCCTTATTCACCACCAATCCGGTGAGCGCCATCGCAGCATGGGTGGTGCCGTGAAAGCCGCCCTGAAAGGAGATAACGTCACCGCGGCCGGTGGCGGTCTTACACAGCTTCAGTGCAGCGTCGACGGCGTTGGCGCCGGTTGGTCCGCAGAAATGCACCTTCATCCGGTTTCGCATCCCCGGCGGGAGCATGGATAGCTGCGCCTCGGTGAAGGCGTCCTTAGCCGGAGTCGGGAAGTCCAGACCATGGGTGAGAACACCAAGCTGCTCGGTCGCTGCCCGGACCAACTCCGGATGGTTATGTCCCAGCGGCAGCACACCAGCACCGTTGAGGAAATCGATGAACACATTGCCGTCGACATCGCGAACGAAGCTGCCAGCAGCGTCCGCTATCGCGATCGGGATGTGCCGTGGGTACACCCTAGCGTTGGATTCCCTGGCGTTCTGTTTAGCGAGGAAGTCGGCCGAGCGCGGTCCCGGCAGCTCGCCGTGGACATACGGATGGTTCAACGCAGCTTGCTGAGTGGGCGCCGCCATGATCTGTGCCCCCAAAGTAGAGAGTTTGATGCGCCGGCTCGACGCCAGCGGCGAATAGGAACTACAACCGAAGCCACCGCGGATGTGCGGTGATGCGGCCGATGGGCTCGACGGTCGAGTTCGATGGCTGGGTTAGCTCACCCACCGCTGAGTGGGGAAGAGAGTGTCAGGCGCCCGGAAGACGGTCATCATCCCCACAGTTCATCTTCCACCTACTCCAGATGGCGCAGAGGCCTACTCCAGATGATGTATCCGAGAAGGTCTCTGCTACATCCGTGGTTTGAGCATTCAGGTCACTGGCTGAGTCCCGCGCGACGCCGTCAGGCGCCCGTTGACTCTGGCGACGCGACGTAACAATCTCCGGCCGAGGGAACGTGGCTGCGGGCCATGTGATCCGTAGTCGGAGGCAGCACCCCTTCACTACCTGCAGATTGTCCGTGGACGTGCCTCATCTTTCGGTGCGGGTCCTAGGTTGTCCATGGTCGTCCGTAGCCGTTGATGTACCAACTGATGTAGATCAGGGAGGCTCTTTGGTCGCGGACTCTGGCCGGTTGTCTGCCTGCTGCCAAACATCTGATTATGGGTCAGGAGCTTCTCGACCAGGCTCCTCAAGGGGCGGCCGATTCACAGATCTTGCACGCTGGGGCTGTGTGGCATCTCGTCGACCCTGGCGCCAGCCCGACCACATGGCAGCTCGGGGGCAGCCCTCAACAGAACCGGTGCGTGCATCGTCTGAACCACACCGGGTTCGGTAGAGACCGGACGTCCACCCACCGTCGCGGCGATCGAGCAGCTCATCATCCGCATGGCAACCGAGAATCCCATCTGAGGACACCGGCGCGTGCAGGGCGAACTGGTCTGCCTCGGCCATCGCATCGCCGCCTCCACTGTGTGGCAGATCCTCCCGCGACGCCGGCCTCGGTCCCGCACCGCGCGGTCAGGCCCCACCTGGCGCCAGTTCCTGACCGCACAGGCCAAGGCCGTCCTGGCCGTGGACTTCGTGCACGTGGACACCGTGGTGCTGCGACGGATCTATGCCCTGATCGCGGTCGAGCACGGTTCCCGCCGGGCACACCTGCTCGGCGTGACCGCGCACCGACCGGTGCGTGGGCCACCCAAGCCGCCCGCAACCTGCTCATGGACCTCACCGACCGCGCCACCGCCATCACGTTCCTGCTCCGAGACCGAGATTCCCGGTTTACCAGGGCGTTCGACGCGGTCTTCACCGCCGACGGCATCCGGATCCTCACCAATCCACCCTGAGCGCCCCGGGCGAACGCGATCTGCGAACGGATGATGGGAACCCTGCGCCGCGAACTGCTCAACAGGATCCTGGTCGTCAACGAACGCCACCTACGCCAGATCCTGACGGTCTACCTCCATCATTTCAACACCGCGCGGCCACACCGCACCCTCGGGCAACTCGCACCGGTCCACACCGAAACCCAGCCTCCACCTGTGATCAACCTCGCCGACCACCAGGTTCGCCGCAGAGCAATCCTCGACGGGCTCACCAGCGAGTATCAGATCACAGCATGATCGGACCAGACCCGTAAACCTGCAGATCAAACCCACAATCATATATCCGAGCCCCACAGGCAAGCAGTGCCCGATCGGGCCAGCTGGGGCAGGGCGTGATGTGACGGCGCAGCACCGCGACTTCCTGACGCAAGATTAATATCTCGACGTCTGTGGCGGCCGAGGATCGCGCCAGCAGCAGCAGCCAGGCGAAGACACGGCTGGTGCTCAGATAGAGCATCCGAACAAGCACGCGGCTGATCATGCCGGTCGGGCGCCGAGCCCTTGTTACAGGCCAGGGCCGGTGAAGCCCTTCTGGAGCACTACGGGGCAATGGGCGACTCGGCAGCATGATCCGCGCTGGAGCATGGTCATGATCAATGTCCGTGATCGTCGTGTTCGTGATCGTCGTACCTGTGGTGGTCGCCATGGTCACCGGAAGGCTCGCCCTGCCCGGGGCGCTCGCGGGGGCGAGGTTCGCCCCGAAAGTCCCGGGGGAAGCGCGAGTTATTGTTGTCGGATTCCTGGAAGCCCCGCTGAGACTGCTGATCGATCTCGATCGGGCGCATCCGGCCCGTCACGGTGTTGTCGGTCACAACGCAGCCAGTCGAGTCCCCGGTGAGTTGCACAGCGCGGTCACCGGGACCGGAGAAGCGGTTTCCACGCACGACGACGTCGGAGAAGTTCCGTAACATGACCGCCTGGGAACCGTTGACCGCGCAGGTGTTGCCCTCAAAGGTGATCGCGGTCTGCCCCGGTGGGGCGCTAGCGGCGCGGCGATCGTCGATGGTGGCGATCAGGCACTGCACGTCGACGTTCGTGCAGACATTGTTGGTGATAACGACGTCGTAGGTGGGCGGGGTGTCAGCACTGTCGTAGGTCTGGAAGCAATCGGTGTGCGGACCCCCGTCGCGGTAACCGGATGCCTTGATGTCCTTGATCGTGTTATCGGTCAGCCGGTGACCGTTTCCGAAGAACCGGATTCCGTCGGCGTCGTTCTGAGTACGCGCTACCGACTCACTCACCGTGTTGTTGTGGACCGTGACCCGCTCGCCGCTGAACCAGATCCCGGTCCCGTCGGCACGCTGCACGGTGTTCGACTCCAGGATTGTGTCAACGCAGCCCGTGCAGATTAGACCGTTCTCGGCAGCGTTGTAGATCACATTGTTGCGGGCGACGAGTCCGCGACCCTCCATGGTCAGGCCATCCCCATCGCGCAGCGTCAAGCCCTCGATGACGACGTAATCGGCCTCGACGTTCACGCTTCGCACGGTCGCGCCATCAGCGACGATCGTGAGTGGCTGCTGCGACGTACCCGAGGTCGTGACCTCCAGTTCGGCGTCGGTGAGACCGTCGCCACTCAAGCACACAGTGCTCCCGGGCCGGGCCTGCGCTAAAGCCGCGCTGGCCTGTTCGGGCTCAGTGATCCGATCGGCGCAGGCCGCCGGGAGTGGGCCAGCCTGGTTGGAGGGAGGCGGAGAATCGACGGACTGGCCAGCCGTACAACCGCTGACGATCAGCACCAGCCCGATCACCGTGGTTAGCCCCCGGACCATGACACTATTCACTTGCTGCCCTTCCCTGCATTAAGCGCCTCGCGGTGGCGACAAGCGTGTCTCCAACCCTGAAGCGGCGGACAGGTCATAGCCGGTCCGTAAGAGTGGTCAGGGCTGGGCTGTGATCGCGGTCTCGGTGGCTGCCTCGGCGTTGCGGGAGTCCTCGCGACGCCCGTCGCCGTCACCGCTAGGGTACCGGACTTCGACGACCGAACTGCCGACACGGACCGCTGATCCGGACCGTTTTGTCCTTGCAGTGTCCGGCCGGCGAGGCTTTGCGGCACGTTTTTTTCGGGGTCTGCGCGCGGTGCTCAGCGCCGCCCGGAACACTATGCCGGCACTCCTGAGCAGCTCGTGGACGAGCGGTTGTGGATCGCCGGCCGAGGAATACGCGCCGGTGGGCACCCGCCTG